>JALUUZ010000476.1 GCA_027021095.1 Gammaproteobacteria bacterium | reverse complement strand
TGCTCGAGGCCAACGACTACCCGGTGATCGATCTTTCCGGCAACGAGATGGCAAAGCTGCATATTCGTTACATGGTCGGCGGCCGGGCGCCGAATACCGGCACGGAGATCGTCTACCGGTTTGAATTTCCGGAACGTCCCGGTGCGTTGTTACAGTTTTTACAGCGCATGGGCAAGGATTGGAACATCAGCCTGTTCCATTATCGTAATCACGGTTCCGCCTATGGCCGGGTGCTGGTTGGTATGCAGGTGGAGGATGGCAAGAAAGAGGAATTCCAGGCGTTTTTACAGGATCTTGGATACCGTTACTGGGAAGAATCCGCTAATCCGGCCTACGAGTTGTTTCTAAAGTGATTGAATTGGTCGTTTTTTGATCTTTTTCGCCATCGAGTCCGCCTTGTTCACCACCGTTCGCGGCGAGACGGTGCAAAGGGCGTGGTACGGGTGGTTTTCGCGGCCGCGCAGCGTGCACGCATAAAAAAAGGCAGGTTGGGTTGCCCCAGCCTGCCTTTTTTATCGCTTTGAAGAACAGCTTTACCGTTTTTTCTTTACGGTACGCTTTTTCTTTTTGGCGGTCGCTTTTTTCTTTTTCTTTTTGGCGGTTGCCTTTTTCTTCTTGGTAACCTTTTTCTTTTTCTTGGCTACCTTTTTCTTCGCTACTTTCTTCTTCTTTTTGGCGGCAGCTTTCTTTTTGCGTGCGCCTGTTTTTTTCTTTGCGGTAGACTTTTTCTTCGCTACCTTTTTCTTGGTTACTTTCTTCTTGGCTTTTTTCTTTGCAGCCATGATGTTTACCTCCATATGGTAAGTTACATTTGCCCGCTGGTGAGTATATAACACCGAAATAATATTTCCAGTTTTTTTAGAACATTTTTTTCTCTTTTTACAAGCCTTGAACAGGAGTCATGTCATAAGACGAAGAAAAAAATAAAAGTTTACAAAAAGTTATTAAGTTTTTTTTAAATTTTTTATAACTGGTCCGCTGTAAAAAAATATGCGTGCATTTTTGCAGGCTGGGCCGGTGAACGCCGTATCAAGTCAACACTGCATAATGGCAAACCTGTTCGGTTTGAAAAAGTTTATAGTGTGGATGTATCGGGTAAGAAACGTGGGCTGAGTACAAGCGTTGCCAGTCCGCACCCTTGCGCCGTTTCGCTTCGAACATTGGCGGCCAAGGCGGACTGGTTGTTGCAATTTGCAATATCTAAAGCCGGCTGTAAACAGTTGTTTCAGTAATGACCTGGTGCAGTGGTACATCCCACGTGTTCAACGGCAGGCGGTTCAATTTCTGAAGCTCGAACGCCAGGCCGATCAGTTTTGGTCTGTGCCAGTGTCTTTGGCGCTGCAGGAACGCAAACGTTCTGTCGTAGTAACCTCCGCCCATGCCCATTCGCTGACACTGCCGGTCGAAACCAACCAGTGGAGTGATCACCAGGTCCAGCTGTCTGCCTGAGACAGGCTGTCGATCATCGGGATTTGTCGACGCTGGTTCCGGGATACCGTAGCGGTTAGGTTTCAATATCGACTTCCGGGTGTAGCGCACGAAACGCAGCCTGTCGTTTTTGCCAAGTACAGGCAGGAATACGGCTTTACGCATTCGCCAGGCGGCTGCAATGATTTTCCGGGTATCGACTTCGCCGTCGAACGGCAGGTAGATGGCAAGATTTTGACAGTTACGGAAATTCTGCAGACGCAGCAGCTGTTTCAGGATCGCGCGTTCAAACACTTTGCGTTGTGTCGGGTGGAGTTGTTTTCTGGCCAGTCGCAGCCTGGTTCGCATGGGATCGGTTGTCGGCATCGTGCTGCAAGGAAAATGTCTATTGGGTACGAAAGGGTAGTGCCTGTATGCGTTCCGCCGGCTGTCCGAACCAAAGCCGAACAATTGACATCCTCCGCGATAGCCGCCGTGGCTTTCGTTCTTGAACCAGAGGTTCAAGTGGGCGCAAAGACTGATGTATCAGGCTTTCCGCTGCGTTGCGGACTTGCACAACAACATCAGGAGCTGCTCCCGGGTTTTTTGATTAGGCTCAAGAAAATACCCAACCAGCTGACGTGCAACGCAGAGAATGTCAAAACCCGTTCTAGGGTTTATTATAACACGCTCTCAGGTTTCGGACACAACGGTATTTTTTGACCTGCCGCTATTTTTGGCTTGATTCTTTCCATAGGCCGCCTGACACGCAAGCCAGTGTCGACACCGGACTCGAGGCTTTCGTGCCGGGTTCTACTCGTCATCGGCACACAGTGCGGTATCGATTTTGTCCTGCAGTGCCTTGATGCGGCTGCTGATATTGTCGCACAGCAGTGATTCGGACGGATTGTTCTGCAGCAGTTCATGCGTGATATTGAGGGCGACCATGACGGCAATCCGGTCCACACCCACGACTTTACCGCTGTTTTTTATTTCCTGCATGCGCTGGTTCAGGTGGTAAGCAGAGGCCTTCAACGCCTCTTCCTCGCCTGGGGGGCAGGTCACACGGTATTCGCGGTCCAGTATGTAGACGGTCAGCGGAACGATTTCATCATTCATGTGCTTTGTTCCATTCCTCTAAGCCGGTTCAGAATAGATTCCACGCGTACCCGGGCCAGTTCATTTTTTTCGATCAGCCGGGCACGTTCGTTCTTGAGGCTGATCTGCTGATTTTTCAATGACCGGTTTTCCTCTTTCAGGCGCTTGCAGGTCCGGATCAACTCATCGATTCTGGTTTCCAGCGCTTTGATATCGAGTTCCACGGATTGGGGTGTAGTGTCCTTGGTCATAGTGTCACTATAGAGCCAGACATGAAATTGGTCAATATTCCGGGAAACAGCACCGTCAAGGGGATTTTGACACCGGGTCAGGGTGGCTGTGTGGCGGTTTGGACGAATGCGGTGCTGGTTTGATGGCTCGGGTAACAGCCACCCTTCTACTGCGACGGCCCAATGGCACGCCCTGGCTGGCTTTCACTGTGTCGGCGTGCTCGACATAGTATCGACTATGCCTGCGTGCACCTCGGTCGCGAAAGCCGCCCATGCCGCACCCTTGCACCATCTCGCGACGAACGCTGGTGAGCAATGTGGGCTGGCCGTGGGCGTGGATCCTGCAGCGTGTTCTGTTGAATACGCTGTTGTAATGAGATAAATCGCCGGTCTTGTAATATAATGGGCGTTGACACACAATAGATTTTTTTGGGCGGATAAATCAATTTTACCCAGGTGCGGCAAAGTGGACCCCGAATATTCAAAGATACAGACAGCGTTGGAGAACTCACAGGCGGCGGTTGACGCGGCGGAGCTGCATGGACTTTATTGCGGACTGTTGTGTGTACAACCGGCTGCGAAACTTGAAACCTGTCTGCCGCTGTTGTATCCCGATCATGCTAAGGGGCGTGACGACGCAGCGGCTGACGCATGCATGGAATGGCTCGCGGGCACCGGTGCGGCAGAGCAGTTGATCGGGCTGCTGGATTGGTCCCGGGAAAAGATCAATGACGCCAACCTGGGATTCGTGTTGCTGTTGCCCGACGATGAGGCCAGCCTGGTCAGCCGTGCCGGCGCGCTCAAGAGCTGGTGCGAGGGCTTTCTGTACGGGATCGGCCTGGCCGGTATCACCTTGCAGCAAAGCCAGGGCGAGGTGCAGGAATTCCTGCAGGACATCGCCCACCTGACGCGCCTGGACCACGAATCGATGGAACCGAGCGAGGAGAATGAACAGGATCTGTTTGAGCTGATGGAGTTCGTTCGGATCGGTGTGCTTTATCTGCAGGAAGAGCTTTGTCCCGTGCCCGGCAGCAGGGTGGTGCACTGAATGCATACCATGGCTGTCACGATAGCAGAACATGCACGGCGCCGAAAAAAGGTGTTGCAGGAAATCGGGCGTGATGCGCTGGCGGTGATCGCGTCGGCACCGGTGACCTTGCGTAACAACGATGTCGAATATCCTTACAGGCCGGACAGTGATTTTTTTTACCTGACCGGGTTTGCGGAACCGGAGGCCCTGTTGGTCCTGGTGCCTGGCAGAAAACAAGGACAGACGGTGATGTTCTGCCGTGAGCGTGACCCGGAACTGGAGCGCTGGAACGGCCCGCGCCTGGGACCCGAAGGGGTATGCCGCGAGCTTGCGATCGACGAGGCCTGGTGTATCGATGAGGTCGACGACAGGTTGCCGGAGCTGTTGAGCGGCAGGAAAAGACTCTACAGCCTGTTCGGCAAGGATGACGAACTCGACCGGCGCCTGTTTGGCTATGTCAGGAAGCTGCGTCGGAAGAACCGGCATGGGGTCGTGGCGCCGACCGAATTTTTCGACCTGGGCCAGGTGGTGCACCGGATGCGGTTGATCAAAAGCAGTGCCGAGCTGCGGCTGATGCGCCGGGCGGCGCGGATTTCAGCCCGGGCACATATCGCGGCGATGAAGAAAACCTGTCCCGGGCGCATGGAATACGAGATCGAATCGGAGTTGTTGCGCGTATTTCGCAGCCACCAGGCTGAGACTGCCTATGCCAGCATCGTTGGCTCGGGAGAAAACTCTTGTGTATTGCACTATACCGCCAATCGGCGGCAGATGCAGGACGGTGATCTGCTGTTGATCGATGCAGGCGCGGAAACCGGATACTATGCGGCTGATATCACCCGGACGTTTCCGGTGAACGGCCGTTTCAGTGCGGCGCAGCGGGCAGTCTATCATGTCGTGCTCAACGCACAGCAGGCGGCGATCGACCAGGTCAGGCCCGGAAATCCGTGGGATGCACCGCATCGTGCGGCAGTCCGGGAGATCACCAAGGGCTTACGGCAGCTGGGGCTGTTGAAAGGAGAGTTGAAAGCGTTGATCAAGTCGGAAGCCTGCAGGAAATTTTTTATGCACGGTACAGGGCACTGGCTTGGCATGGATGTGCATGATGTCGGCGACTACAAGGTGGATGGCAAGTGGTGCCGGTTCGTGCCGGGCATGACACTGACCGTGGAGCCAGGTGTCTATATACCGCCAGGTAACAGGAAAATCGCCAGGAAGTGGTGGAGTATCGGCATTCGTATCGAAGACGATGTGCTGGTGACCGAAGACGGGTGCGAAGTGCTTACCCGGGATGTGCCCAAGCAGATCGATGAGATCGAGGCGCTGGTCGGCAGCGAGGCAGACAACTGATGCAGGAAGAGTACGATATCGTCGTGATTGGTGGCGGCCTGGTCGGCGCCAGTTTTGCATGTGCCTTGCAACGGCAGGGTTTGCGTATTGCGGTAGTCGAGCAGTTCGACCTGCTGAAGACCGGTCATGCCTGTTATGACGACCGCAGTGTCGCACTGGCCTATGGTACCAGGGTGTTGTTCGAACTGATCGGGGTATGGGAACGGATCGCGCCGGAGGCGGCGCCGATCGAGAAAATTCATGTCTCGGAGCAGGGTGGTTTTGGCGTCACCAGGCTGGATCATGCACAGCAGGGTGTCGAAGCGCTGGGGTATGTCATCGAAAACAGGTTGCTTGGCGCCGCGCTTTATCGACACCTGGACGATCGTCTGCAGATGGATTTTTTTATGCCGGCTGAACTGTCAGGGTTCAGGCGCGAGAACGACCGGGTCAGTGTACACTTTGTTCACCAGGGCCGCGAATGTGCGGCCAGTGCGCGGCTGCTCGTTGCCGCCGATGGCGCCCAGTCCAGGGTCAGGGACTGGGCCTCTTTGCGAACCACGACCAAGGACTATGGGCAGTCAGCGATCGTTTGTAACCTGACCCCGGAATATCCGCACGAGTCGGTGGCCTACGAGCGCTTTACAGGTTCCGGTCCGTTGGCGTTTCTGCCACTGACTGATTTTGCTGAAGCGGGGCAGCCCGCTGCGCCGCGTTGTGCGGTGGTCTGGAACATGCCGCATGCGCAGGCGCAGCAAATGAGTGTGTTGGACGAAGGTGCGTTTTTACAGGCATTGCAGGAGCGTATTGGTTATCGGTTGGGACGATTGTTACATCGAGGCAAAGTCAACGTTTATCCACTGCACCTGGTCAAGGCCGAAACGACCGTGTCGCCGCGTGTGGCGTTGATTGGTAATGCGGCACATACCTTGCATCCTGTCGCGGGGCAGGGATTCAACCTGGGAATGCGTGATGCGATGGCGCTGGCGGAGTTGATCGCCACCGCCGCGGGACGTGGAGAAGATATCGGCGGTGAGGCGTTGCTGCAGGCGTATGCACAGAGCCGCCGGCAGGATCACCGGCGTGTGATTCGTGTGACGGATATTCTCGCCCAGCTTTTTACCTTTCAGTGGCCGCCTTTGCGCCTGGCCCGTAACCTGGGCATGCTGGTAACCGATACTCTGCCCGGGTGCAAAACGCTGCTTGCACGCAGTGCAATGGGACTCGATGGCCGCCTGCCCGGCTTCCGGCAGTAGTCGAGTCATACGGCCGGGATTGGCGCTGTAGTATTTTAATCACCAGAATCGTTGACTAGTTATCATGCAGAATAGATAATGCGGTATGGCTGGGCGTTATGACATCGTGATCATCGGAGGCAATCTGGTCGGTGCGGCTTTTGCCTGTATGCTGCAACAGCGGGCAGCCGCTTGCCGCATTGCGGTGGTCGACACGCAGGATCCGTCGGCAGTGATCGACAGTACACAGGCGGCGCTTTCGACCCTGCATGCATCGGCGCCACAGTGGATCGGCAGCTACGATCCGCGCGTGTTTGCGGTGAACCTTGGCAGTGAACGAATTTTCGCAGAGCTTGGTTTATGGGATGCAATCAGTGCAATGCGTGTGTCGGCGTTCAAGCGTATGCACGTCTGGGATCAGCAGAGCAGTGCGCGGATAACGTTCGATGCAGCGGAGATCTACCAGCCGAAGCTTGGTTCTATCGTTGAACAGCGGGTCATGTTGAGCGCCCTGTATGACCGGCTTGCCGGTAACAGCCCCGCGAACCAGGCAAGTGTTGATTTTTTTTCATCGTCCCGTGTACGCAGCCTGGAAAAGACCGTGCAGGGCACACGGATCACCCTGGAAGACGGCATCGAGCTCGATGCCGCATTGCTGGTGGGTGCAGACGGCACCGATTCGGTGGTGCGCGACTACGCTGGGATCGATACCTTTGGGTGGTCCTATCACCAGACGGCGATAGTCGCCACCCTGGCAACGGAGCGCAGCCACGAATCGACAGCCTGGCAGCGTTTTTTACCCAGTGGGCCTTTAGCTTTTCTGCCGCTTCAGCACAACCTCAGTTCCATTGTCTGGTCTGTCGACACCCCAGACGCTGAGCGTCTGCTGCAGCTCGATGACGAACGGTTCGTGCAGGAACTGGAGCAGGCGTTCGAATCACGGTTGGGCGGAATTACCGCTATCGGTCAGCGTTATGCCTTTCCGTTACGTCTGCTGCATGCGAAGCACTACTGTCGGCCAGGTGTCGTGTTGCTCGGTAACTCGGCGCATACCATTCATCCACTCGCCGGCCAGGGAGTGAATCTTGGAATGCAGGATGCTGCTGTGCTGACACAGACCTTGTTGAAGTATGACTTTCCACGAACGGACAGGGTATTTCGTGCCTTACGGGAGTATGAGCGTTGCCGTAAAGGCGAGAACCTGCTGATGCTTGGAGCGATGGATCTGTTCAAGAGAGGCTTTGGGTCCGGCCTGTTTGCAGTGAAGCTTGCGAGATCGATGGGCATGCAGCTTGTCGGCCGTTGTGCAGTGGCCAAAAAAGCCGCAATGCGCAGGGCGCTGGGCGCAGCAGCGACTTTTTATTAGAAGTTGATAATATACTTGCGGTCGTTAATGATAATTATTATCATTTGTGTGTCCAGTGGCCTTTGTCCGAACCTATATATATAGATAGGCTTGTGATAGATAGCTTTGTGGGTGAACAGGTAAAATAACAGACAAAAATCAGGGCGACAGCCCGGGTGATCAATCAGTCAGTGGGGTAGATGATTCCAATGAAAACTTCTAAGGTTTTGTTATTTCTGTTGGTTTTTTTCAATTTGCCTGTGTGGTCAGAAGACAGCCTGGTGATTTATTCAGGCCGGCACGAAAAATTCGTCAAGCCGGTGATGGAGGCGTTTACCAAGCAAACCGGGATCAAGGTCAAACTGTTGAATTCGAAATCGGCTGCATTGATCAACCGGATGCGGCTGGAAGGGAAGAATACCAAGGCGGACCTGTTTATCAGCAATGATGCCGGCACATTGCAGATCGGTGCTGACATGGGCTTGTTTCAGCCGATCGATGAGGAAATCGTCAAAGTGGTTGGTCCGAAATACCGCGGAGAAAAAAATTCCTGGGTCGGCCTGTCAGGGCGGGCCAGGGTGCTGGTGATCAATACCAAGTACGAAGAGGAACTGTCGTTCATCAAATCGGTATTCGATCTGGCCAATCCAAAGTTGCTGGGCAAGCTGGCGGTGACGCACAGTGCCAACAGCAGCTTTATCGCCGGCATCACTGTCTACCAGAAACTCGCTGGAGACAAAAAGACCCTTGAATTTCTAGCCGGCCTGAAAAAGAACAGTGCCGGCAAGGTCTACAATAAACACAGCAAGATCGTCGAGGATGTGGCGGCGGGTAAAAAGATCGTCGGCCTGGTCAATCACTATTATATTTTCCGGTACCTGAAAAAGAATCCAAAGGCACCGATCAAGATGATTCTGCCCGACCAGGGGGAGAAGGGGATGGGGATCGCCTGGAACGTAGCGGGGATTGCGATATTGAAACACACCAAAAAGCTCGAGCAGGCGAAACAGCTGGTTGCTTTTCTGCTGTCGGAGAAAGGTCAAAAGATGTTTTCGATTCTGAACAACGAGTATCCGGTGCGCAAGGGAGTACCTACTGCCAAGGGGGTGACCTCGGATTACAAGGTTGCCGACGTGCCGATGTCGGTACTGGGTAAAGGACGAAACAAGGCGTTGAGCCTGATCGAGAAAGTAGGCCTGTATTAGCCTTCTGGAGCTGGCCCGCATTGCTCATCACCGTTCGTCGCGAGACGGTGCAAGGGTGCGGCATGGGTGGTTTTCGCGTCTGGGAGCAAGCGCCTGAGGATGAAAACTTACGTTGATTGATTCCAGGGTAAAGTATTTTGCCAACAAGGTTTCGTTCTCTGCGGTGTTTGCTTTGCTGGTCGTGTTGTTCGTGGTCACCCCGCTGTTGCTTATCCTGTTCAACAGTGGACAATTGTCGGCGGCCAAGTGGACCAACCTGTGGACCTCGAAAGCACCGGAGCTGCTCTGGCGTACCATCAAGCTGGCTACACTCGTTGCATTGCTGACGACGGTGCTTGGCGTTTCCACTGCCTGGCTGCTGACCCGCTACCGTTTCTTTGCCTCAAAGGTGCTGGTCTGGTCCCTGGTATTGCCGCTGGCGATTCCAACCTATGTCTATGCGGACATCTATACGAGACTGTTTTCGGATCGGGGCTGGTTTTCCTGGCTGGCGCAGTACTGGCAACGGCATGTGATCGAAAGCAGTCTTTTGCAAGGACTGCAGTCGCTGTGGACCCGGTTGACGGGCGACGATACAACGTTGAGCGAGTTTTCCGATCTGCTTTCAGTGTCCCTGGTGCTGGCACTGGCCAGCTTCCCTTATGTTTTTCTATTGGTGCGAGCGGCGCTGAACAAGTCGACGAAATCACTCGAAGAAGCGGCCCGCTTGCAGGGTGCCGACGCGCGTTCCGTGTTCTGGCGGGTCAATGTACCGCTGTTGCGGCCGGCGATCGCTGCCGGGCTGGCGATCGTCGTGCTGCATACTATTTCCGATTTCGGTGCGGTCAGTATCCTGCAATACCATACCTTTACCTCGGCGATCTACCTGCAGTACATGCGTGACAGCTTCGATCTGGCACTGCCGGCGGCATTGAGCCTGATCCTGGTGGTGATGGCTTTGTCTTTCCTGGTGATCGAACGTTTTTTTCGCAGCCGGCAGCGGTATTTCGTATCCGACCGCGCGCTCGAGCCCGAGCAGATCAAGCGACTGCGGGGTTATCCGTTGTTCTTTGCCTGGTGCTGGATCGGCCTGATTGCACTGTTTGCCGTCGTCGCACCGGTGGCATTGATCCTGGTCGAGAGTTTCCAGGCCTGGTATCACGGTGACGTGGGTTTGATATTCTGGCGTTACGTGTTCAATTCTTTTTTTATCGCAGTGATCGTTGCAACGGTCGCGTTGATCGCGGCGTTTCCGGTTGCCTATTATCATACTCGCAGGAACAGCCTGTATAGCGCGGCGCTGATGCACATGTCCAATGTCGGATTTATCCTGCCCGGGCCGGTGGTGGCGATCGGGGTGTCGTTGCTGGCGCTGCTGGTGTTTCCACAGTTCAGCCCGATGGTCTTTCTGCTGACTTGGATCGTTGCGGTTGCAGTACGTTATCTGCCGCTGGCCTCACAGGCCCAGGAATCGGCATTGCAGCAGGTGACGCCGTCGATGGAGTGTGCCGGCAGGATGCTGGGTGCGACGGCCTGGCAGAACATGCGGCGCGTGATCCTGCCGGTCATCCGGCCTGGTCTGGTCAGTGCCTGGGTGCTGGTGTTTATCGATGCGCTGAAGGAGCTGCCGGCTGCGTTGCTGTTGAAGCCACAGGGTTTCGAGACCCTGCCGGTGATCATCTGGCAACAGGCCAGTGAAGAGATGATGGAAGCGGCAGCACCGGCGGCGTTGATGCTGATCCTGGCGACGTTTCCGGCGCTGTGGTTGATGATGAAAGGCCATAAATCACGGTAGGATGGGTCGTACGCACCGATATATCGGCAATGACGCGGCAAGGAAATATCGTGTGTAGAAGGGTCGCCACATGATACCATTTGATTTGCCTTGGTGTTGGTGCGTACGACGCACCCTACCTCGTGGTGACGGTGCACGCAGTGCACCAAAGGATTTACAGCAAGATAATGTCACGCCCCAAAGTAGGGTGCGTTGTACGCACCAAACCTCGTGCCGCCTGGCAATGGACAGTGGTGAGAAATGCGTGTTAAGTGACTGATTTTATGGAATGATCGGCTTCTGTCTTGGCAATCTCGCTGCAGCTAAGGTATAGTAGCGGCTCAACCGCAAACCAGTGTGGGAGAGGCCCGTGTGGCCTGCGGCGGGCGCAGGCATGATTTGAACCGGGAGCCGAAGGCGCAACATCGCTCGGAAACGCTCAGGCAAAAGGACCATATTGGCTGGTTGACTCTGGAGAGTGACTATTGAGTCCACCGACGGGGCAGTTATCGTGCAAGATAATCAATCTCTCAGGTACTAGGACAGAGGAGCGGTGACTGGCTGGCAGGCCGGTCACCGCTTTTTTGTGCGTGCAGTAAACCTACGACGAGGGCAGCAGATTGAAACAGACACCGTTACATGCTCTTCATATCAGTGCTGGCGGGAAGATGGTGGATTTCTCCGGTTGGGAGATGCCGATTCACTATGGTTCACAGATCCAGGAACACCACAGGGTCAGAAACGATGTCGGGATGTTCGATGTTTCACATATGACAGTGATCGACGTCGAAGGCCAGGACGCACAAGCGTTTCTGCGATACCTGCTCGCCAATGATGTCGCCCGGTTGAAGCTGCCTGGCAAAGCCTTGTACAGCTGCATGTTGAATGCCGAGGGGGGTGTGATCGATGACTTGATCGTCTATTTCATCGATGACGGGAACTACCGTATGGTAGTCAATGCCGCGACCCGCGAAAAGGACCTGGAATGGATCACGAATCAGGCCCGCGCTTTCGCCGTCAGTGTCGATGAGCGCCCGGAGCTGGCGATGATCGCGGTGCAGGGGCCGAACGCCGAACAGAAACTGTCTGCGGTCATCGATGCCGGGCAGCACGAGAAGCTGCAGGAACTCAAGCCGTTTCATGCGCTGTGGATGGGACCGTGGTTCGTGGCGCGCACAGGGTACACCGGAGAGGATGGGTTCGAGATCA
Source organism: Gammaproteobacteria bacterium (assembly GCA_027021095.1). Lineage (GTDB taxonomy): Bacteria > Pseudomonadota > Gammaproteobacteria > SZUA-21 > SZUA-21 > SZUA-21. Next base: position 18,569 of record JALUUZ010000476.1, on the reverse strand, counting down.
TTCTCGGTGCGGAGCAGGCGGTCGGTTTGTGGAAAAAGCTCGCTGCGGCCGGCGTGGCACCGGTTGGGTTGGGCGCGCGGGATACCCTGCGCCTGGAAGCGGGCATGAACCTGTATGGAACGGACATGGACGAGACGGTCACCCCGCTCGAATCCGGGCTGGCCTGGACGGTGGCCTGGGAGCCGGCGGAGCGTGATTTCATCGGCCGCAGCGCCTTGGAACGACAGCGCCGGCAAAAGCCGCGTCACAAGCTGACGGGGCTTTTGCTCGAAGACAAGGGAGTGTTGCGCAATCACCAGAAAGTGCTTATTCCCGGTGTCGGGGATGGCGAGATCACCAGTGGTTCCTTTTCACCGACGCTGGGCAAGGCTATCGCCTTTGCGCGTGTGCCGGCTGAAGCCGGCAGCGAAGCCAGTGTCGAAATCCGCGGCAGGCTGTTGCCGGTGCGCCTGGTCAAGGCGCCGTTCGTGCGCCATGGGAAACCCTGTGTGTGACTGCAGACAGGTGGAAGGTGCCAAGTGGCCGCCACGCGAGCGATTGAGAATCAAAAGACATAAGTGAGAGAGCGATGAGCAATATACCTACAGAGTTGAAGTACACGAAAACAGACGAATGGGTGCTGCTGGGTGAAGACGGTGTCGCGACCGTCGGTATCACTGATTTTGCGCAGCAGCAGCTTGGAGACATGGTCTATGTCGAGCTTCCGGAAGCAGGTGCCACGATCGACGCAGAAAGTGAGTGTGGTGTGGTCGAGTCGGTCAAGACCGCCAGCGACCTGTACATGCCTGTCGCCGGGGAGATCACCGCGGCCAATGCACTGCTTGCCGATCAGCCGGAGAAGATCAATGCGGATCCTTACGGGGACGGCTGGATCTATAAGTTCAGACCGGCCGATGCCGGTGACCTGGATACGCTGCTCGATGCTGCAGCCTACCAGTCGAAGCTGGATGCGGACGATCACTGATCATGCCGTTTATTCCGCATACTGATGACGAGACTGCGGCGATGCTCGAGGCCATCGGGGTCGAGCAGATCGAAGCGTTGTTCGACGAGATTGCACCGGCGTTGCGCTCGCAGGCGGGTGAGGCCGTGCCGCCCCGCCTGAGTGAAATGGAAATCTCCCGGCTGATGCATGAGCGTGCCGGCCGGGACGGTATTCCGACGTGTTTTGCCGGTGCCGGGGCCTATGACCACCACATCCCGGCCGCAGTCTGGGAGCTGGCGACCCGGGGCGAGTTTTATACCGCCTATACACCGTACCAGGCGGAAGCGAGCCAGGGTACACTGCAGTTGTTGTATGAATACCAGACGATGATGGCCGACCTGAATGCGATGGAAGTCTCCAACGCATCATTGTATGACGGAGCCTCTGCACTGGCCGAAGCGGCGCTGATGGCGGTGCGGATCAATCGCAAGGCCGGCAGTAAACGTATCCTGGTGCCGAGAGCACTGCACCCGAATTATCGCAAGACACTGCGTTCGATCGTCAGCCACCAGGGGATCCTGGTCGAGGAGATCGGGTTCGACCATGCCAGCGGTACCGTCGACCCCGCCAGGCTGGAGCAGGAGGCTCAGGATTTCGCTGCACTGGTGATTGCGCAACCGAATTTTTTTGGTCAGCTCGAGGATATCGATCAACTGACGGACTGGGCGCATTCCCGAGGCGCGATGGTGATCGCCGTCGTCAACCCGGTATCGCTCGCGGTACTGAAGGCCCCGGGGGAGTGGGGCGCGAAGGGCGCGGATATCAGCTGCGGCGAAGGCCAGCCGCTGGGTATCCCGTTGTCGTCAGGCGGGCCTTATTACGGTTTTCTGTGTACACGGCAGCAGTTTATCCGCCAGATGCCGGGACGGTTGATCGGGCGCACGGTCGATGCCGAGGGCAAGCCGGGTTATACCCTGACGTTACAGGCCCGTGAACAGCATATACGGCGTTCCAAGGCGACGTCCAACATCTGCACCAACCAGGGGCTGATGGTGACTGCATCGACGATCTATATGGCGTTGATGGGGACTGCCGGGTTGGAGCAGGTCGCCAGCGCCTGTTTCGACAAGACGCATGGCTTGGTCGAGCGGATCGAGACCTTGCCGGCCGCACGACGCCTGTTCAGCGGGGACTATTTTCACGAGGCGGTGGTGTGTCTCGATGCCCCGGTGGATTCGGTAATGCGTGCGATGCAGGCACAGAATATTCTTGCTGGTTATCCGTTGGCGCAGGACTACCCTGAGCTTGGGAACAGTTTCCTGGTGTGCGTCACCGAGACCAGGAGTGCGCAGGATATCGAGCGGTATTTCGCGCATCTGCAGCGTATTCTGGACAAGCAGGCACAGATCAAGTGTCCGATCCAGCCGAAAATGTGAACCCAAGAGACGAGCTAGGAGAAAGCGATGGCTACAGTGACTTTGAAAGGAAATACAGTAAACCTGGTAGGTGAACTTCCCGCCGTGGGCAGCGTGGCACCGGACTTCAAACTGGTCGATACCGACCTGGCGGACCGCAGCCTGGATGACTACCGCGGCAAAAAGAAGCTGCTGAGTGTCGTCCCCAGCCTCGATACTGAAGTCTGTGCCGAGTCGACGAAGAAGTTCGACCAGCAGATGAGCGGACACCCGGAGCTGGTGGTATTGGTGATCTCCGCAGACCTGCCTTTTGCCGCGTCGCGGTTTTGCAGCAGTGCCGGGACCGGGAATGTGACGTTTCTGTCGATGATGCGTTCAAAGAACTTTGCCAAGGACTATGGTCTGCTGATCGAAGATGGGCCACTGGCAGGGTTGACCGCGCGTGCGGTGCTCGTGTTGGATGAAGACAACAAGGTGCTGTATACCGAACTGGTTCCGGAAATCGCCCAGGAACCGGATTACGACAAGGCGTTTGCCGCGCTGGGGTAGCAGGGGTTGACGATGCTGATTTTCGAGCAGTCCCGCCCGGGCAGGAAGAACAGGGCCCAGCTCAGCAGCCAGGCGGACAGTGCCGGACCGGTGGCAGACAGGTTGCCGGCGCGCCTGGTGCGCAGACGCCGGCTGCGCTGGCCCGAAGTGTCCGAGGGGCAGGTGGTGCGCCACTATACGCGCTTGTCGCAACAGAATTTTTCTATCGACACCCATTTCTATCCACTGGGGTCCTGCACGATGAAGCACAACCCGCGCGCCAGCAACAAGCTGGCGATGCTGCCGGGGTTTCTGGCGCGGCACCCGCTGGCACCCGAGCCGATGAGCCAGGGGTTTATGGCGTGCCTGTATGACCTGCAGGAGATCTTGAAGGCGGTGACCGGCATGGAGGCGATCTCGCTGACGCCGGCCGCCGGGGCGCAGGGTGAGTTTGCCGGGATGGCGATGATCAAGGCCTACCATGAGTCGCGGGGTGATAGCGCACGCACCGAGGTGCTTGCACCGGATGCCGCGCATGGCACCAACCCGGCATCGGCGGTGATGTGTGGTTACAGGATTCGCGAAATCCCGACCCGGGCGGACGGGGATATCGATTTCGATGCCTTGCAGCAGGCCATTGGGCCGCAGACCGCCGGATTGATGTTGACCAACCCGTCGACGCTTGGTGTGTTCGAGCGCGATATAGAGAAGATCGCCACGATGGTGCATGAGGCCGGCGGACTCCTGTATTACGATGGCGCCAACCTGAATGCAATCCTGGGCAAGGTCAGGCCGGGGGATATGGGCTTCGATGTGATTCACATCAATCTGCACAAGACCTTTTCGACACCGCATGGCGGTGGCGGGCCGGGCGCCGGGCCTGTCGGGGTGGCAGCGCGCCTGGCGCCTTTTCTGCCGGTGCCGGTCGTGGCAAAGCAGGGCGACAGTTATGCATGGATGACTGAAACCGAGCTGCCGCAGTCGATTGGACGGCTGTCGGCATTCATGGGCAATGCCGGTGTGCTGCTGCGTGCCTATGTCTATGCGCGCATGATCGGCCGTGAGGGCCTGGAGCGGATCGCGGACTATTCGGTATTGAATGCCAATTACCTGATGGCGCGCCTGAAAAAGGAGGGCTTCGACATCGCGTTCAGCGACCGGCGTGCGACGCACGAATTTATCCTGACGCTGAAGCGCCAGGCGAAGGAGCTTGGTGTCAATGCGATGGATTTTGCCAAGCGCCTGCTGGACTACGGGATGCATGCGCCGACGACTTATTTCCCGCTGCTGGTGCCGGAATGCCTGCTGATCGAACCGACTGAAACCGAGGACAAACAGACGCTGGATCGCTTCGTCGAGGCGATGTGCAGTATTCTGCAGGAGGCTCAGCGTAATCCCGACTATGTCAAGGCAGCACCCCACACACTGCCGGTCAAGCGGTTGGACGATGTGCGTGCGGCGCGTCAGCCTGACCTGGCCTGGTCGGCTGACAGGGACAGCTAGTGAAGCCAGGGCGGACAGGGCTGGCGCGGATTCTCTATGCGGCGAAATATTCGTGGCAGGGGTTGACTGCCGCGTTCCGCCACGAGGCCGCTTTCCGGCAGGAATTGTTTGCGCTGGTGGTGTTGGTGCCGGTGGCGTTGTGGCTGGGCAAAAGCGCGGTGGAGTATGCGTTGCTGATCGGCAGCCTGTTGCTGGTGCTGGTCGTCGAGCTGATCAACTCGGCGATCGAGGCAGTGGTGGACCGGTTCGGGGCTGAGCTGCATGAACTGTCCGGACGTGCCAAGGACATGGGATCTGCCGCGGTGCTGGTCAGCATCCTGTTGTGCGGCCTGGTCTGGGCGCTGGTGCTGTTTGCCTAGCCCGCATTTTTCACCACTGAATTTATATCATTGAACCTGTTTTTGCACAGGTACTAATTGCAAAGAAGGACAAAAATATGACAGCGCTGGTTTGTGGCTCTTTTGCCTACGACAATATCATGGTGTTTCCCGATCACTTCAAGAATCACATTCTGCCGGACAAGGTGCATATGATCAATGTATCGTTTATGGTGCCGGAGCTGCGCCGTGAATTTGGTGGCTGTGCCGGGAATATCTGCTACAACCTCAAGCTTCTCGGTATCGACCCGAAGCCGATGGGAACGGTGGGCGAGGATTTTGCGCCCTATGCGCAATGGCTGGAAAAATGCGGCATCGATTGCACGCATATTCGCAATGTGCCTAATACGTATACCGCGCAGGCTTATATCACCACGGACCTGGACGACAACCAGATCACAGCGTTTCATCCGGGCGCGATGGGCGAGTCACACCTGAACCAGGTCAGTGAAGCAGGTGGCGTGACACTGGGGATCGTTTCCCCGGACGGCCGCCAGGGAATGATCGAACATGCACAGCAGTTTGCCGAACAGGGTGTGCCGTTTATTTTCGATCCTGGCCAGGGGATGCCGATGTTCAACAAGGATGACTTGCTGCTGTTTATCGAACAGGCAAGCTGGGTTACGTTGAACGACTATGAATCGCAGTTGATGCAGGAACGTACCGGCCTGTCACCACATGAGATCGCAGAGCAGGTCAATGCGGTGATCGTGACCCGCGGCGCGGAAGGATCGGTGATCTACACCGAGGAAAAGCGTCATGAAATTCCGTGCGCCACGCCCAAAGGCGTGGTCGACCCGACAGGTTGTGGTGACGCCTATCGTGCTGGTTTGATCTATGGGTTGCTGAACAATCTCGATTGGGAGATCACCGGCAGGGTCGCATCGTTGATCGGTGCACTCAAGATCGAGACCCACGGTACCCAGAACCATCGTTTTACGCACGAGGAATTCAGTGCGCAGTTCAAACAGCAGTTTGGTATGGACTTCAACCTGGAATAAGACAGCCTGGTGCCCAGTCACATCCCCGGATCATCATGATTGCCTATGCCTGTATATTGACATTTTATCGTTGGTTGCTAGAATGCGCAGGATTGCCGGTCTGCATTATTCACAACTCTCTCTTGTGTGATGGCACGCTCTTTGGCTGGTTTTCGCCTGGTCGGCGAGCCGGCGTGCAAACAATGATCGTGTGATACCATTCGATTTGTCGTGGTGTTGGTGCGTACGACGCATCCGTCCTTGCGCCGCGTCGTGACGAACGCTGGCGAACAAGGCAGGCCGGGTCGACAGGTAAGAGGCCGCTTTAGGGGGTATGCCATGATCAAAAAAAGGCGAGGTGTGATTGCGCTGCTGCGCAAGGGCGGTGCGCACCAGAAATCCAGGTCCAGTGAGCGTCAAAAGGCGAAAAAAGCATTGAAAAAAGAAATCCTTGATTCTGACAAGGAAAAATATGGCAAATGAGCTGCCTAGAACAACTCGATGTCATTGCCTCCTGACTTTCTGCGCTCACGGTCGTTGACTTCGGCCAGCACCAGGTCTTTCAGGTCGGTCAGTTCTTTGTCGTTCAGCGCGCTGATATCGAGACTTTGAAAGGTGCGGCGTAGTGCCGCATCGAGCTGAAAGCATTTTTGATGCGCAGGCCCGACCCCGGGAACCGTCAGTCCTTCGCCGCCAAATACCCGTTTATGGCAATAGATACACCGCAACGATCGTCACCTGGTCCGCTGACGTAATCAGCGATCCGTAATAAATTTATGGAAATTGTGGTCGTCATCGTGAAAGGCCCGGGTCACCCTGAACCTGCAAGGGCTGTCGCCACTTTTTCTTGAGTATAGCCTAACAAAATGATTAAAATAGGCTGGCGGGAAACAGCAGAAAACAATAAAAGTTAATTGGAATATTCTGTTTTATCGATATTTGTGCTGGATTTTTAGGGATTGTATAATAATTAATCTATACTATAATCTGTACTTAACGGTTTTGCTTTAAACCTCGATCGATTATAATAACAGGCCTATGCGGTTTATTTTATTCTCAAAAGACAGACGTGGTTTGGTGTCCATGAGCATGGGGCACAACCGTTTTTATGCGTTTGCCATGGCCGGCATCCTGAGTTTTTCGATGGCGATTTTTTACGGCGGTTATTATCTGTCGACAAAACTGCATGGCGGGCCTGAAGGCCGGACTGTCACACTCAGTGACCGTATGGCACACAACCGCAAGGAATTTCTGGCAATCAAGAAAAAGTACGAGCAGAAAATCGACCATCTGTCTTCCCAATTGGGTAAAGTCAAGGGCGAAATCATGCACTTGAATACCGTGGCCCAGCGCTTGATCAAGATGGCCAATATCGACAGCAAGGAGTTCAACTTTGACAGGGATCCTTCAGTCGGCGGTCCTGCGGACACAACCCCCACCACCCGGTCGGTGATCGACGGTTTTTTCCAGGAACTCGATGCGTTCGAGAAAAAGCTGAAGCAGCGCGAGCAGAAGCTTGGCAGGATGGAAAAGATCATGCTGCATCATCAGACCCGGAATGGCGTACAACCCTGAGCCTTCTCCACTTTAAACGGCGTTCACCGAAGTTGTTTTGCTGACTGTTTCCGGGACTACCGGCTTTTGCACCGTGGCGCTCTGCCGCCGCCGAACGGGCATGCCAGGTCGTGCGGGCAGTAGTCCTTGTCTTCCGGAATATAGCGGCATTCAGGCATGGCTTCACATTGTTTCTTGAAACGTTTCATGTCCATAAAGCCATGCACCGGCCGGATATTGCAGCGGCTGGTGGCTTGTTTCGTGTTGGTGCTTGAACAGGCGTTCAGCAACAGCAACAGGCCGATTGCGATCGAGACTCTAGTGTGTTTCATGCTTACCTTCTGACTGTCTGCTAATTTTTCGTGCCTGCGCTATTGTACCCGATAATACCCGGCATCTGTAGGGCCGGCTTGTTCAGGACTTGTCCCGCATTACCCGCCATTGTGTGTCCACAGCAGGAGCGTGGTGAGCGATGCGGGCTGACAGCAGGCAGAAAGGCCGTCAGTCGTCGTTCCTTCTTCAGGCAGGTTGTTGATCCTGTGCTGTTGAAGTCAATAGCTCTTTAAACTCATCGAAGTCAGTCACAGGCGGTTGGCAGCGGGAGCCGCTGCACAGCCACGCGGTGACTGCTTCTCCGGGCAGTGCTTTTTTTTCGGCCAGTTGTGCCGGCAGGTGCTGTGCCGTTGCCGGGATACAGAACACCAGCCGTCTGGGCTGATAGTGTGCAGTCGCTGCCTGTTGCCATCGGCGGGTCTGTTGCCGGTCGCCACGCACTACGAGGATGTCGACGCCATAGTGATATTCTTCCAGCGCACGCAGCAGCGAGTTGTAGGCCGAAGCGTAGTTGCGGCAGGCAGTCTGTGCCAGGTACAGTGTGTCCTTGCATGCGTCGATGAAGCGGAGGTCTCCATTCAAATGTCCCAGCCGTGCCAGCGCACAGGCTGCGACACCGTTGCCGGAAGGAACGGCATCGTCGGCGAGGGGTTTCGGCCGGTCGAACAGGCGTTCATGATCCGTGGAGGTAAAGTAGAACCCTCCCTGCCGTTGGTCATGGAACTGCACCAGCAGTGTTTCAGCCAGTTGTTCCATCCATGCGAACACGGTGCTGTCCCACTCGGCCTGCAGCAGTTCCAGGCCGGCATCGATCAGGAAGGCATAGTCGTCCAGGTAGGCGTTCAGGCGTGCCTGGCCGTCTTTGTAGCAGGCCAGCAGGCGATTCTCGTGCCACAGTCTTGTGCGGATGAAATCCAGCGCCTGTTTAGCCGAGTCGATGTAATCGGCCCTGTCGAACAGCCGTCCGGCGATCGCCATGCCCTTGATCATCAGTGCATTCCAGGAAGTGAGTATTTTTTCGTCGCGGCCTGGGCGGATGCGTTGTGCCCTGGCGTTGAATGCTTTTTTGATGGCGCTTTGCAGCAGTGTCTCGAGCCTGCCGGGTTCGCAGTCCAGTTGTCGTGCGATCTCGGTTTTCGACCTGAACACATGCGGATACCAGTAGCCTTCGAAATTCGGCTTGCGGTCGATACCGAAGCGCAGTGCGAACACGGAGAATTCGTCTTGGTCGAGCAACTGCTTGAGCTCTGTGTCCGTCCAGCGGTAGAACGCGCCTTCTTCGTGTTTTCCCTCATCGGTTTCTGAGTCTGCGTCGAGGCTTGCGTAGTAGCCGCCTTCGGCAGCCTGCATCTCACGCAGGGTCCAGTCTGCGATCAGCTCAGCGGTGCGGCGGTACAGCGGATTGGCAGTCGCCTGCCAGGCCTGGCTGTACAGTCCAAGCAATGCGCCATTGTCATACAGCATTTTTTCGAAGTGCGGTATCATCCAGTAATCGTCAACCGAGTAGCGGCAGAAACCGCCGCCCAGTTGATCATGCACACCGCCGTTGGCCATGGCGTCCAGTGTCAGGCAGGCGGTCTCCAGTGCAGCCCGGTCACGGCCTCCGGTGTGTGCCCAGTGACGCAGCAGGCGTTCGATACTGTAGGGGTGAGGGAACTTCGGTGCCTTGCCGAAACCACCGTAACGCTTGTCGGTGCTTTGTTCGAGTTCGCGCCTGGCGATATCGAGCGCCTGGATCGGCAGTTCGTCGTGTTGTTGATCCGGCTTGGGCTTCAAGCTTGCGACTGCGTCGAGCAGTGACTGGTTCTGCCGTTGTAATTCAGTTTTGTGTTCGCGGTAATAAGCGGCGATCTGTTGCAACACTGTTTTGAAATCAGGCATCCCGTGGCGTGGCCGGTCCGGGAAATAGGTGCCGGCAAAGAACGGCACCTGGTCTTCGGGCATCAGGAAAACCGTCAACGGCCAGCCGCCGGGACGTTGGGTCAGCAGTTGGTGGGCCTGCTGGTAGATCTTGTCCAGGTCAGGGCGTTCCTCGCGGTCGACCTTGATATTGACGAACAGCCTGTTCATGAGCGCGGCGGTTTCTTCGTCTTCGAATGATTCATGGGCCATGACATGACACCAATGACAGGCCGAGTAGCCGATCGACAATAATATCGGTTTGTCCTGTTGCAGTGATTCGTCCAGTGCCTGCCGGTTCCAGGGCCGCCAGTTTACCGGGTTGTCGGCATGCTGAAGCAGGTACGGGCTGGTCTCCGAAGCTAACAGGTTTTGAGGGTTGGTCATCTGACACCGCTTACGCTTAATAATATACTAAAATAGTCAACTATACGCCACTCGTTGGATGCAGGCAAATTGTTTGTGCCTGCAGCCCTGGCTTAGCCCGCATTTCTCACCACCCTTCAAAATATTTTTATACAGGCATTATCTCAATGAATTTTTGGCGGGTGCACGGTGCCTGTTTTCCGCATGCCGACACGGACTACAACAAAAATTATTATAATGAAATCTAAGGTGATGGCTGCCGTGAATGTTGCGGTTCATGATATGATGCGCTGATGGTTTACCCCGAGATCGACAAAGTCGCGTTTCACGTCTGGAAGTTCCCTGTGCACTGGTACGGGATCATGTACCTGGCTGGCTTTATTATCGCCTTCAAGCTGTTGCAGCAGCGTGCAAAACACGCGCAGCACAAAGACGACTGGAACACGGAAAAAATCGCCGACCTGGTATTTTATGGCGCGCTCGGCGTGATCATCGGCGGCCGGTTGGGCTATGTGTTGTTCTATAATTTCGACAGGTTGATGGTTGACTGGCTTTCAGTATTTCGAATCTGGGAAGGCGGTATGTCGTTTCACGGTGGACTGCTCGGCGTGGTTGTCGCGCTGTGGCTGTTTGCCCGGCGTTACAAGTTCGGCTTGTTCACTATCACTGATTTTGCTGCGCCGGTGACGCCGTTGGGGCTCGGGCTTGGGCGCTTGGGCAATTTTATCAACGGCGAGCTTTGGGGCAAGCCGACAGATCTCCCATGGGGGATGATGTTGAAATGCAAAAACCTGTCGGTGACCGATCACTTGCGCAAATACTGTGATATCAACGGGATCACCAAGCCGTTGCATCCGTCGCAGCTGTATGAGTTTTTTCTCGAAGGGATCGTGCTGTTTGTTGTCGTCTGGTTCTTTGCAAAGAAACCGCGGCCGACGATGGCTGTTTCCGGTGTGTTTCTTGTGTTCTATGGCCTGTTCCGGTTTCTGGTCGAGTTTATCCGCCTGCCTGATGGCGGGAAGTATTTCGCTTTCGGCTGGCTGACCAAGGGGCAGCTGCTGTCCGTGCCGATGGTTTTGATCGGTGGGTTGTTATTGTGGCTTGCCTACCGCAGGCAGGCTGTCAGTGTTTGATTCTGCAGACAGAGATAGGCGATGAAACAATATCTGAACCTGATGCGACATGTGCTGGATCACGGGGTGCAAAAAGGAGACCGGACCGGGACCGGGACCTTGAGTGTTTTCGGCTACCAGATGCGCTTCGACCTGACCTTGGGGTTCCCGCTGGTGACGACGAAAAAACTGCACTTGCGCTCGATTATTCATGAGCTGTTGTGGTTTCTGCGAGGGGATACCAATATCCGTTACCTGAAGGAACACGGTGTCAGTATCTGGGATGAATGGGCAGATAGCGAAGGTGATCTTGGTCCTGTGTATGGCAAGCAGTGGCGTGCCTGGCCGGGTAAGGACGGCAGGCCGATCGACCAGATCAGCGAGGTGGTCGAGCAGATCAGGAAAAACCCGGACTCACGCAGGCTGATCGTCAGTGCCTGGAACGTTGCGGAAATCGATGACATGGCCCTGCCTCCCTGCCATGCCTTTTTCCAGTTTTACGTGGCCAACGGCAGGCTGTCCTGCCAGTTGTATCAGCGCAGTGCGGATATCTTTCTTGGAGTGCCGTTCAATATCGCCTCCTATGCGTTGCTGACGATGATGATGGCACAGGTGACAGGTCTGCGCCCCGGAGATTTCGTGCATACGCTGGGTGATGCGCATTTGTATTCCAATCACCTGGAACAGGCCAGGCTGCAGCTGGAACGTCAGCCCTATCCGCTGCCACAGATGAAAATCAGCCCCGAACCAAGATCGATTTTCGATTTCAAGTTCGAGGACTTCGAACTGGTCGACTACCAGTGTCACCCGCATATCAAGGCGCCGGTCGCCGTATAGACCGATGGTGACAAACAAGGTGAAACGGCCGGTGATTTCGATGATCGCGGCGATGGACAGAAACAACCTGATCGGTGCCAATAACAGCCTGCCGTGGAAGCTGCCGGCTGACATGCGCTGGTTTGTAAAGAACACGCTGGGCAAACCGGTCATCATGGGGCGCAAGACCTTCGAGTCTTTCGGAAGCAGGCCGCTGAAAAACCGTCATAACATCATTGTCAGCCGGGACAGCAGCTATACCGTCGGAGCCGATGCAGACGTGGCAGGCTCATTCGATGAGGCACTGGCCTGTGCCGGCGAGGTCGACGAAGTGATGGTGATCGGCGGGGCCAGCTTCTACCAGCAGCTGATCGATCAGGCTGACCGTTTGTATCTCACCCGGATCGATGCCGAATTCGACGGCGACAGCTGGTTTCCCCAGTATGATGCCGAACAATGGGAAACCCGGTTTTCAGAGCACCATGAGGCCGACAGCGATAACCCGTTTGCCTACAGCTTCTATATCCTCGAACGCACCAGGCAGTAGGCTGCGTTGTGCGCACCACATCCTGCATGAAGCGCTTTGGCAGGTCGTGACATTGCCACCCCCGCCTGAATGCTCCCGCGGTCCGCAAGCTTTTTTCTGCGCCGCCTCTGAGCGAAATACTTCCGGCCCGTGGGTTCAGGCTCCAAGCGATTTCCAGTTTTTTGAATCGTATCGCATCACGCGGAGAGGCTTTTACACGCTGGCTCGCCGACAGAGCGAACATAAAAACCGGACACACAAAGATTCCTGCCGACACAGCACCGCCTGGGAGCCTGTTGTATGATCTGACTCACAGTCTTGAAGTGTGATTTTCGTGTGTCCAGGATTATGATTTTCGTGATTTTCGTGTGTCCAGGATTATCCTCCAGGATTATCCTCAGGCGATGACCGCATTGGATGCACAATCGACTTCGATACGGCGTGGGTGTTCTTCGATCGTCAGCGCCGTCAGCCTGCCGCCCCAGACACAGCCGCTGTCGATGGCGAAAATGTCGTTGGTATGCACCGGCCCCAGTGTCGACCAGTGACCAAACACGATGCGTGTGCCAGCGGACTTGCGGTTGGCGATGTTGAACCACGGTTGATAGGGCGCGGGCTGGGAGCCTGGCGGTCCTTTGCTGCGGAATTCGACTCTGCCCTGTGCATCGCAGTAGCGCAGCCGTGTCAGGCAGTTGACGACAAAGCGGTAGTAATCCATGCCGGTAAGCTTGTCCGACCACTGCTTGGGGTGGTCGCTGTACATGTGCGCGAAAAATTCTGTATGCAAGTCACTGCGCAGCATTTGTTCGACATCGCGGGCCGATTTGAGGGTCGTCGGCAGATCCCACTGCGGTGGCAGGCCGGCATGGATCAGCAGGAAGTTCTGTGTGTCGTCATAGTGAGCCAGTGGCCGGCAACGCAGCCAGTCGAGCAGTTCCTGGCTGTCGGCTGCGTCCAGGACCTGGCGCAGGGTGTCTTCGGCGGCCAGTTGCTTGTGCTGGCTGGCGGCGGCCAGCAGGTGCAGGTCATGGTTGCCCAGCACGACGACCGCGGCCGAGCCGAGTGACTTGATGAAGCGCAGGCATTTCAACGAGTCCGGGCCACGGTTGACCAGGTCTCCGGTAAACCAGAGTCTGTCATCGGCTGGATCGAAGTTGATCCTGTCCAACAGCAGGACCAGCTCGTCATAACAGCCCTGGATATCTCCCAGCGCATAGGTCGTCGGCATGTGGGTTCAGTTGATGATACGTGGTACGGACAGGGTGAATGCCGGGATCGGTGCGTCGAACTGCCTGCCGTCGTCGTCGATCATCTGGTAGCTTCCGCGCATACTGCCGACCGGTGTGGCCAGCACCGTTCCGCTGGTGTAACGAAATCCTTCGTTTGGTGCCAGGTAAGGTTGTTCACCGACGACACCTTCGCCGCGTACTTCCTGTGTGTTGCCGTTGGCATCGGTAATCAGCCAATGCCGTGTCAGCAGTTTTGCCGGTACGCTGCCATGGTTCTGAATGGTGATGGTATAGGAGAAAATATAGCGATCCCGGGCGGGATCGGACTGTTCTTCGATGTAGTTGGTTTCCACATCGACCTGGATAGGAGGTTTCAGTTTGTTGTCGTTATCCTCAGCCGTCATCGATTGGTTACTCCACAAAAGCTGTTATCGATCAAAACCAGTGATTGATCGCTTTTGGCAGGGTGTTGGAACATCATTTTACCTGCCTTGGCGGCCCACCGCCAAAAACATGTGACACGATATATTTTATAATTATATAAGGAAGTGCTGGATAATTCATCCCTGATCTTTTTATGCCGGGGCGGTTTGGGGGGTCATCGCAAGCTTATGTTTTATATAGGTTAAAGCACCAAGTACCCCGACGTGCTTGTCCATGACCAGGGAGATGGGTATTTTTTCCAGCAGTGGCCGGTGAGTTGGAAACAGGTAGAAACCTGTCAGAAAATCTGTATTTCCAAGGTGTGGCAGGATTCTTGGGAGCAGGCCGCCGGCCAGGTAGATTCCCGTGGTTGGCAGACAGCTCAATGCAAGGTTGCGGCTGAACATGCCAAGCAGTTGCAGGAACAGGCTGAGTGTACGCTGTGCGGGGCTGCCGGGTGTGCTGATGCCCTGTGCGACGATTTCTTTTGCATCGAGGCGCTGTGTGCCAGCCGGTGAAGCGTCGTGCTGTTGCGCGATGATAAAGTCGTAGAGCAGTGACAGGCCCGGACCTGAGACGAGTGTTTCCCAGGAGGGTTCGCGTTGCCGCGCCAGCAGGTAGTCAAGCAGCGCGATCTGTTCTCGGTTGGTCGGGCCGAACAGGCTGTGTCCGGCTTCGGTGTTCAACGGCAGCACCGATCCGGCGTTGCGTATCCCGACCGCTGCGCCAAGCCCGGTGCCTGGCCCGAGCACCAGGAACGGAGGTGTCGTGTCCTCGCACGCATTGTTCGGCCGGTCCGTTACTGTGTGGACGGGTTGCAATTCGAGTGTACAGTCACCCGATACCGCAAAAACCAGTGCAGCGAAGTCATTCAGCAGGTAAGTGTGGGTCAAGCCGAACCGGGTGTTGATTTCCTGGCTGTCCAACCTCCAGGGAAGATTGGTGAGCTGGATCGTCTGCTGGCAGCCGGATTGCAGTTGCCTGGTATTGACCGGCCCGGCTGCCGCGACACAGGCAGCCTGTGGGCGGGCTGATGCTTCGTCCAGGAAGTGTTCCAGTGCCTGGTTGAAATTCCGGTAGTCTGCGCAATTGAGCGTGCCGGAATGAATAAATCTGTGCGCAGTCGTGGAGCTTGGTTCCAGCGCAACCAGCGCAAAGCGTGCATGCGTGCCGCCAAGGTCACAGGCGATGACATTCAAAACCAGGTCCTTCTTTCAAGTGTGAAGACTGTCAGGCAGTACTAAAGATAGCACTGGAACCCGGTCAAGTACAACAAGGCGGACAGGATATACGGCCTGTTTGTGTTCAGGAGGCTTTGCGTTGCCGGGTTTTTTGCCGTTTTACCGGTTTATGGTGAGAGCGGTGTCTGCGCACATAGTCGATTGCTTTTTTTACCGCGTGTACTGTCGAACTGGTGATGTGCTGGTATTCGCTGGTGGTCATATAGAACATCAGGTCGACATCATGACGCACGTACTTGGCAGGCAGGTTGTTGAGCGCGACACAGGCGACATCCTCGAGGAAATCGGTGTCGTTGAGTTCATCGTTTGTCAGCGCGGAGTCTGAAATAGCCTCGAGAACGAGTGTTTCATAAAAATTATGTATGCCTGTAAAGTTCATCGCCGGGTTTCCACCATCAAGTTGCTTTGGCCGGAGGTAATCAAGACTGCTATTAGTATGGAAAATAGAATATTTTCCTATCAAGGTTAGCGGTTGCGTGAGCGGAAGCTTTAACCCGCATTTCTCACCACCCTTCTACTGCGACGGGTGCGGGGATGGTGCGCGCTTTACTATAAGAAAATTTGATCAGTAACGTCAGAAGTGCCCCGCTTTGACGCCGGAAGGGCGCTGTTTTTTGCCGAAAACAAACTATGCTTTATCGCTATGGGTGATGTGATTTGATCGATCGGCAAGGCTGGACACACAGCTAGCCCGCATTTCTCACCACCCTTCTACTGCGGCGGCGCCATGGCACGCCCTGGGTGGCTTTCGCTCTGTCGGAGTGCTCGACATAGTGTCGACTATGCCTGCGCGCTCCTCGGTCGCGAAAGCCACCCATGCCGCACCCTTGCGCCGTCTCGCGACGAACGGTGGTGAGAAATGCGGGCTAGGCCTGTAGATGATGACGTGGTGAGGTAGGGAGCATGTGTAAATCGATCGGTTGTCTGTTGTTGCTGATGAGTCCTGTGAGTGTCGCGGAAGAGTATTGGATTCCGCTTGACCTGGATGTGGATACCGGCAGTGTGATCGAGGCTGAAGCCGAACAGAACAGGTCCAGGTCGCCAGTTGCCTGGCTGTTGTCTGGCAAGGTCAAGTCGAGCCTGAACCCCGGGTTGTTCCGGCTGCAGTATTATAACATCGCCCCCGGGTGGTACGGAAAAAAATGGGCCCGCGGTCTGCGGCTGGCGCTTGGTGTCGAGGTGTTTGAAGAAGACAGTGAGTCCGTACAGCGTATACAACAACCGTCCCTGCTTGGTGCATTCCAGCGGCAGAATCGGCAGAGCGAGACCGTGATTTTTATGTCGATCGGAAAAAGCTGGCATTGAACCATTTTGTGTAGAAGGATCACCACCTGATACCATTTGATTTACCTTGGTGTTGGCGTGTACAACGCACCCTGCCTCTTCGTGACGGTGTGCGCAGCACACCAAAGGATTTACGGTAAAGAAACATCACGCCCAAAATAGGGTGCGTTGTACGCACCATTCTCACCAAAGGATTTACAACAAAGAAATACCACGCCCCAAAAGGTGCGCCGTGCGCGCCACTCTCGTAATTGAATGATTTTCGACATTAATTAAATCGACGATGTGCTATTCGATATAAATGAGCGTTTTTCGACCATAAATATACCTATATTTCGATACTTATGCTATATTTCGAATAATTTTCGACAATTGCAACAGATTTTCGACCTATGCGTATTGAATTCGACAAGCCACCCGGCTTCCAGGACAAGATCGTACCAAAAGGGACGCAACTCGCCGGTTGGGCGGCACTCGTCCAGGCGCTCGGCCTTCAAGCACCCGTTCGGCAGCCAAGCTGTGTTTCAGAGAAGTATGTTGGAGGCAGCCAGCGGGAAGAAGGTGGTTTTCGCATTTTCGATAAACGCTACCAGCCCGGCGACCAATTTGCCGATCACCTGACCTTTGCTCTACGCCATGAAAATATTGACTTGCTGGTACTAAAGCGTGCTTTTGATGCGGTGCCCAAAGCCGTTCTGGAAGACTACGTCAGGTCCACGCCAACTGGCACGCAGACGCGCCGCGCATGGTTTTTCTATGAAGTGCTGACCGGGCAGACGCTGGACGTTGAAGACGCGCCCAATGTCACGGCCGTCGATGCGCTGAATACCAAGGCCTATTTCACGGCAAATGGGAAAATCTCCAAGCGACACAAGATCCGAGATAATTTGCTTGGCAGCGGTGACTGGTGCCCCGTCATACGTAGAACAAAACAGCTTGAAGCGTTCACCGCGTTGGGGTTGGCGAAATGCGCTGCAGAGACCGTCGGCCGAACGGGCCAACACATTGCAACGCGGGCTGCCAGCTTTCTGTTGTTGGCCGACAGCCGTGCGAGTTTTGAGATCGAAGGCGAGCGCGCGCCACGTAGTCGCTTGGAACGTTGGGGAAAAGCGGTTCTTCAGGCCGGTAAAAATGCACTCACGCTCGAAGAACTCATTCGTCTTCATAGCATTCTGATTGAGGACACACGGTTTGTCTTCCCGGGTCTGCGCCCTGATGGTGTCTTTCTCGGTGAACGGGATCCTCTCGGCGACCCGTTGCCGGAATTTATCGGCGCCCGCCCGCAGGATCTGGAAGACTTGTGTTCTGGAATGCTGGCTGCCAACAGCCGCATGCGGGACGATGGAATCGACCCTGTTCTGCAGGCGACGGCGACTGCTTTTGGTTTTATCTACATTCACCCATTTCAGGACGGCAACGGTCGTGTGCACCGCTGCCTGATCCATCATGTGCTGGCAGAACGCAAATATACCCCACCAGGCATAGTCTTCCCGGTATCTTCCGTGATGCTCGATCGGATAGATGAGTATCGCAGGACGCTGCAGGCACATTCCAAGCCCTTGATGGATTTCATTGAGTGGCGGCCGACGAGTGAACATAACGTCGAGGTGTTGAATGACACCGCCGATCTTTATCGTTATTTCGACTGTACCGAAGCAGCGGAATTTCTGTATGCCTGTGTTCAGCGCACGGTTGAGTATGATTTACCCAAAGAGATCGATTATCTTCGACGGCACGATGAAGCGATGGTCAGAATCAGGGAAATGATTGATATGCCGGATCGGCTGGCGCAGAACCTCATCCAGTTCATACGCCAGAATGGCGGCACACTGTCGAAAAGGAAGCGTAAAAAGGATTTCTCTGCCCTGACAGACGACGAAGTTCAGGAACTGGAAAAGATTGTTCAGGATGTTTTCGAGGGTTTCGATTCCGAAAAGTAGGGTGCGTTGTACGCACCATTCTCACCTACTGTCAAGCTTGGCCTCGGTCAACTGGTTGGCAAGTGCTACGAACTGTTGTAGCCGCAGTGTCTCGGCGCGTACTGCAGGATCGATCCCC
>JALUUZ010000475.1 GCA_027021095.1 Gammaproteobacteria bacterium | reverse complement strand
TATCGTGGTCAACAACGCCATCGTATTGATCGAATATATAGAACTCGTACGCAAGAAAGGGCTTGCTGTCAAACAGGCGGTCATCGAAGCGGTGCGGCTGCGGCTGCGTCCCATCCTGATGACGACACTGACCACGGTAACAGGACTGCTGCCGCTGGCCTTGGCGATCGGTGATGGCGCCGAGATGCTGCAGCCGCTGGCGATCTCGATCATCTTCGGCCTGGGTTTTTCACTGATCATCAGCCTGCTGCTGATACCGGTTGCCTACACCTTTTTTCATCCTCCGGCGGCGCAGACTGCCGACTGCAACACGACCGCTTGAACCACGTCGCTCTAACCGTATCAAAGGTATGGTTTCAGCATTCAATCTCCTTTCGTTCAGGCCGTTATATCCGGCATGGAACCACTGAAATTCAACCTGCCAGACGACCTCGTCGCGCCAGAAGAGTTCGGACTGAAGCTGAAACCGGACAGCATCCGTAAATGGCTGCAGGCGCTGCCGCTCAGCTGCGTCGAACAGGCCGGTGAGGAAGTGTTGGGACTGCTGCGTGAGCTTAACAAATCCAGGCTCCCGGCCATCGCCCGCTACCAGCACCTGATCGTCGTGCTGCCGGTTGCCGACAAGCTGGTCGATGCGCTGCGCAGCCATTATTCCAGTGCGTTACTGCCACTGTCGGAAAAAAACATCGCCAGGCACAGGCTCGCCGTCGAACTCAACAATGAACTTGCCACAGGTTTCCGTCTTGTCGTGCATACCCTGGTGCCGGAGCCTGATGCCTACTCAGTCAAGGACCGCGACCTGCTGGTCACCAGCTTGTACCTGGCGATTCAGCAGCTGACCAAGGTGCTGGTCGACTATTACCTGGTCTACTTTCCGGAACCGGCCAATATCTGGGGGGAAATCAATCACCTGTACCTGTTGGCCGAGCAGTACCAGTTGCAGGAACTTGCCGTGCCGCACCAGAACCAGCACAAGATCCAGCTCGTGATCGCCGACGTCTACAAATGCGCGTTGCTCACCGCGATCGCCAGCCCCTACCACCTGATGCAGGGCGAGGTACTGGAGCTGAAGAATATCCTGTTCGGCATGACCGGCCGGGTCCGCTTGCTGACGCACACTGAATCCCAGGAAAGCTGCTTCGCCATCGATATCAGCTGCGACCATCACCCGCGTTTCGTCGCCAGCGCTTCGGCGTTTACTGCCGTGCAAGCGCGCTTCATCGATCTGCAACCATTGGTCGACCAGCTCAAGGCACTCTATGCCAGGCAGGTGAACCCGGAACTCTATACCGACGAATACCAGCAACAGGCACCGACCCTGGCGCAGCGGCTGCGCCGCGACATGATCAAACGTGTCATCGATACCCTGAACCGGCGCAGTGAACGCCAGCACAAACGCCAGTCCATACTCGGCAAGCTGACGATCACTGTCGGCCTGAGTGCAAGTCACTATCATTCAAGCAATGAAGCACCGTTCAACCCGGAAATCGACGAAGTGACCATCCACACCGGGAAAAGCGTCATCCAGCATGACAACCTGTCACTCGTACCGATGGATTTTGAACATTGGCGGGACACGGAAGCGATCAACCGTATCAGCCAGGGCATAGAGACCGTCCGCACTTCGAACTTCGAAGAAGACAACAACGCGCTCGATATCTGGAAAAAAATCTACGGGGCACAACATGACAGCGGCTGCAGACCGGGAATGAAAGAACGCTATCACGACATGAAAAAACTGCACGCGACTTCACAGTGGACACAGAAAAATACTTCTGATGGCGGCATGTGTATCTTCTGCCAACCGGCGCAGACACTGCCGGTGCGTGTCGGCGAAATAATCGCCTACAACAAGAACACCGACGACCCATGGCAAGTGGGCGTGATACGCTGGCTGCGCGTGCATGAAAATGAAATCCTGGAAATGGGCATCATGCACCTGCTGGACGAAGCCACCAGCGTCGCCTGCCGTTCGATTCGCGGCACCGGTGAAGGCAGTGAATACTTCCGCAGCCTGCTTGCCGACACCGACCTCCACAGCGCCGGCAATTCGCTGATCGTGCCGACGGCGGTATTCGATGCAGGCACGGAGCTGGTGCTGAATACCGGCGACAGAATCTACTATCTCAGGCTGTGTAAGCACCTGCTGACCACACGCTCAGTAACCCAGTTCAGTTTCGAGCTGATCGACTGTCCAAGCGGTGAAACCCACCGCGTCAACAAGCTCAAGGCAATGGTATAGGAGGACACGGTGTGCACAGCACACCAAAGGATTTACGGCAAGAAAATGTCGTCTGTGGAAGAATCACCACGTGGCACCATTCGATTTGCCTTGGTGTTGGTGCGTACAACGCACCCTACCTCGTCTTGACGGTGTGCGCAGCACACCAAAGAATTTACGGTGAAAAAATGTCATGCTCCAAAGTAGGGTGCGTTGTGCGCACCGCAAAAAGGCGGTGAGAAATGCGGGCTAGAACGCATCGTGTTCGAACGCATAAAGCGTACGAATGTGGGTTGCGAACCAGTAAGGCTCCTTGCGCAGGGTCTGCTGCGCGACATAGAGCGCCTGCCTGGCTTTACGGTCCAGGCCGGGCTGTCTCAGCTTACGCCCCAGCGCCAGCGTGGTGCGGATCAGAATCGCCGATGGCGAGGCAATCGCCGCGTCGCTGATGATCTCCTCGGCACCCCCCAGCCCGATCAACATTTTCTCCGCCAGGCGCCAGCCCTGCGGCCCGTAAAAGCGCTGCCAACCCTGGCGGGCTATCGCCTGGGCGACCTGCAGGTCTTTACGCTGATGATAACTGGCCCAGGTATAAAGCCCGTAGGCCACGTGCGCATAGTCTTCCAGTGACGCATAGCCGAACCGGCCACGTGCCGACTTGGCTCGCAGCAAACGCTTTCCATCCCACAACGTATCGACCAGGTAGTCACGGATCCGGCGCGCCGC
Source organism: Gammaproteobacteria bacterium (assembly GCA_027021095.1). Taxonomy (GTDB): domain Bacteria; phylum Pseudomonadota; class Gammaproteobacteria; order SZUA-21; family SZUA-21; genus SZUA-21. The sequence continues at coordinate 4,620 of JALUUZ010000475.1, read as the reverse complement.
CTGCCGGTATTTTTGTCCGCCCGGCAGCGCCGCGCCCAGGCTTAATGCACGCAACGCCATGCCGTTCCAGCCAGCCAAAAGCTTGTCGTCCTTTGGCAGCCGGCGCTTGCGCTGTGCCTCGAGCAGCTTGCGCCTCGCACTGGCAATGGCCTTGCGTACCTGCCGCGCCGGCAGGCCAAGCTTTGCCGCCACGGCCTCGACAGACATCGCCTTGACCGGCAGGTGGCCATGACTCAGTACTGGTGCATGTTCCATACCCCAGGCCAGGCGGACGACCCGGTACTCCTGCTTGTTCAACAACTGCTTGAGCTGTGTATCATGCCACAGGTAATACCCGCCTTCGACGTTATTGCTGTCGATCGCCGACAGGCTCGCGATCATTGCACCGGAAGGATCACGCAGTTCGCGCAGCATAAAATCCAGTGTGCTGCGCGCAACCTGTTCGTAGTCCGGCCGCTGGAAACGCTTTGCGGCGAGCAGGTAGAGTTCCACGAGCTGGGCATTGTCGTACAGCATTTTTTCGAAATGCGGCGTCTGCCACTGGGTATCGACGGTATAACGGAAAAACCCCCCGCGCAGATGGTCCCGCAGGCCTTGCGATGCCATCTGGTCGAGTGTCAAGAGCAGAAAACTCTTGAGCTTTTTCTGCGGCTTCAGCACCTGTGCGTCCATCAGCGCAAGCAGTTGCGGCACATTCGGAAACTTGGCTTTCTGCCCAAACCCGCCACGCAGGTCGTCCCCTGCCTTCAAGGCTGCCTGCGTCAACCCCTGCAACAGCTCCGCCGCCTTGACCTTGACGGCAGCCGGGGCTGATTTTTTCTGTGTTGCATTCAGCGCCTTGGTGATCCGCCGGGCAAATGCCTTCCAGTGCCCGCTGTTGGCGGTCCACTTGGCATTCAGGTCCTTGAGCTTGGCCAGAAACTGCTTTGGCTTGACATAGACGAAACCGGCCAGCGGGTGGCCTTCCGGTGTCACGAAGACATTGGCCGGCCAGCCTGAATAACCGTTGGTGGCCTGGATAAACTCGAGCAAGCGGGTGTCCAGCGCCGGGTGCAGCTCGCGATCGACCTTGACCGGAATATAGTGCTCGTTCAAGTAACGGGCGATCTGTTTGTTCTGATAGGATTCACGCTGCATGACATGACACCAGTGACAGGAAAAATACCCGATCGAGACATAGATCAACTTGTTCTGTCTGCGCGCCAGTGCAAACACATGCGGCCCCCAGTCCTGCCACGCGACGGGATCGTTCCCGTGCAATGCCAGGTAAGGGGACGGGTGATTTTTCAACTGGTTCTTCAATGCGGCGGCAGCGAAACCACCGGCGGCCAGCAATACCAGCAGCAAACAGAGCCTACCGCCTGTCCGGATCATCCGCCTGCTTGTTCGATCCATCTGTTTTCTCCTCCGCGTCACCGGATTCCGGTTTATCATCCGCCGTGCCGCCGCCTTCCTGTTCGTCCTCGAGCTTGTCCAGCGCCTCCATCTCTTCGTCGAAACGGTCGAGTTCGGCGTCCAGCTCCTCCTCGGTCAGCGGCCGGTAGTCCTGCGGATACTGCGTCTCCGCCGCGCTATCGTCCTCGCCCTGCCCGGTATCCTCCGCACCGGCACTGCCGGACACCTTGCCGGCACCGGCCACGATGCCTGTGCTCGCAGGCCCGCCTGCCGGTGGCTCGTCGTCGGGCTCACGGAAAGGCGTGATCGTGTTTTCCTCGTCTTCCTGTTGCTCCTTGTTGCCGGAATACATCCGCGACAGCACTACACCAAGCTCGAACAACAGCCACATCGGTACGGCCAGCAGCACCTGCGACCAGGCATCCGGCGGCGTCAGAAACATCGCGACGACAAACACACCGACGATGATATAGGGACGCTTTTCCTGCAGTTTTTCCGGGGTGGTCAGCCCTGCCCAGACGATGATGATCGTCGCCACCGGGACTTCGAATGCAATGCCAAATGCAAACAGCAGTTTGATTACACGATCGAAGTACAACATGATATCCGGCGCCATCGCCGCATCGGCCGGGACCAGGCCGGCGATGAATTTGAACATCAGCGGCAGCGCAACGAAGCGCGCAAACGCAACGCCGAAATAGAACAACACCACGCTGCTGACCAGCAAGGGGACTACCAGCCTGCGCTCATGCTGATACAGGCCCGGCGCGACGAAACTCCAGAGCTGGTACAGGATATAAGGCATGCTGACAAAAAAAGACGCGGTAAACGAAATCTTGATCATCAGCATCACCGGCGACAAGGGATCGATGACGGTCAGCTTGGCCCCGGTGATCTCCTTGATAACGGTCGAGAAAAAGGTATAGATCGCATCATAGAAAAACATTGCGATGATAAACAGCACCAGCATCACCAGCACGACACGCAACAAGCGGTCGCGTAGTTCCACCAGGTGGCTGACGAAAGACTGGTCAGCCAGGCTACCTTCGCTGCCGGTTTCCGAATCGAGATCAGGATTGTTTTGACTTGACATGATCTGCTGGGGTTTCTGTCACAGTGTCTGGACCAGGCACAACCGCTTGATCGGTGATTTGCTCCTTGGCGGGCCGCTCACTGCTGGTTTGCCCGGGCTTGCCTTCGGGTGTGGCGGGTTTGTCGGGTTTTTCGGTTTTGTTGGCATCAGCCAACTCATCGAGAATAAACTGGTTCTCTGTTTCCTTCAGCGTCGTACGCGTCTCCTCGATAATCTCGTGAATACCACTCGACTCCGCCTGTTCCTTGACGATTCGCTTGAGTTCTTCGGTCGCAAACTCCCGGTCGATGTCCTCCTTGACCGAGGACACGAAACCCCGGATCTTGCGCACCCACAGCCCGGTTTTGCGCGCCAGTGCAGGCAGCCGTTCGGGACCGATCACCAGCAAGGCGATGATCAGTACGACAAACAATTCCCAGAACCCTATATCGAACATGTCTATTCACTTCGTGTTATCGGCTGAGGCAGCGCACTGTGTCAGACCTTGTTCTTTTCCTTGTCGCTTTCCTTCTCCTTGGCGGTCACTTCGCCTTCAATCACCTTGTCATCGGTTTTCGGCGCATTGGCCTGCTGGCTGCCTTCCTCCGGCTTGCCTTCACCTTTGGTCGCGTCCTTGAACCCCTTGATGGTTTCACCGAGGTCCTTGCCAAGATTGCGCAACTTCTTGGTGCCAAACAACAACAATACGATCAGTAAAACGATTAACAACTGCCAGATACCAGGCGCCATGCCGCTTCTCCACTAACTCTTCGTTACAAACCAATAAACTTCGATCGATCGGATCCTGCCCGACACGGGTCCCGGCAACGACAGCAGGCTACTTCTTCCTGCTGTTCTTTTCGTCAATACCGGAAACACCAAAACGTCTGTCCAGTTCATTCAGAATGGTGGCTGGATCGATATTCTGATGTGCTAATAATACCAGAGTATGGAACCATAAATCTGCCGTTTCGTAGATAATTTGCTCGCGGTCCATGTCCTTCCCGGCCAGCACCACCTCGGTCGCTTCCTCACCGACTTTTTTTAGAATGGAATCAATGCCTTTAGCGTACAGCCCGGCAACATAGGACGACTTCGGATCAGCCTGTTTACGTGCCAGCAGCACTTGGTGCAAACGTTGCAGTACTTCTTCAGCCATGCTTATTTTCCATAGAGGCTCTTCGGGTCTTTTAACACCGGCTCGACATTCACCCACGAATTGTCCTGTAATTGCCTGAAAAAACAGTGGTGCCTCCCGGTATGACAGGCGATACCCCCGATTTGTTCAACAATCAACAAGAGCACATCCTGGTCGCAGTCCAGCCGCAGTTCTTTAAGCAGCTGCACATTACCTGACTCCTCGCCTTTACGCCACAACTTCTGCCGTGAACGTGACCAGTAGATGGCGCGGCCCTCCTGCACGCTGAGCAACAAGGATTCACGGTTCATCCATGCCAGCATCAACACTTTGCCGGTCGACTGCTCTTGCGCCACCGCCGGCACCAGGCCCTCTTCGTTCCATCGAATCTCGTCCAACCAGGCAGGCTGCCGCTCTGTGTTCACAGCCTGACCTCGACGCCGGCATCGGCCATAAACCGCTTCGCCTCACCGATACTGTATTCGCCAAAATGAAAAATACTCGCCGCCAGCACCGCATCCGCCTTACCGTCGATCACGCCATCGACCAGGTGCTGCAGCTCCCCGACCCCGCCGGACGCGATCACCGGGACCCGGACAGCGTCACAAATCGCCCGCGTCAATGCCAGGTCGAATCCTTTCTTGGTGCCGTCACGATCCATGCTGGTCAGCAGTATCTCCCCGGCACCGTATTGGTCCATCTTCCGCGCCCACTCGATCGCATCGATCCCGGTCGGTTTGCGGCCGCCGTGGGTAAAAATCTCCCAGCGTGGCTGATCCATGGTATCGGCGACCAGCTTGGCATCGATTGCAACGACGATACATTGCGAGCCGACTTTGTCTGCCGCCTGCTGCACCACCTCGGGATTGAACACAGCGGCGGTATTGATCGCGACTTTGTCGGCGCCCGCATTCAGCATACGGCGGACATCTTCGACCTTGCGGATCCCGCCGCCGACGGTCAACGGGATAAACACCTCGCTGGCGACCTTTTCGACGACATGCACGATCGTGTC
>JALUUZ010000474.1 GCA_027021095.1 Gammaproteobacteria bacterium | reverse complement strand
AGGGTCTGCGTGTTATGGCCGGTCAGTACCAGGGCACTGCTGGCGCGGATCAACCGGCCCCGCGGCCCGGCGGTCCCGTTCAAGCTCAGCGCAACCGAGCTCGAGGCATTGGGATTGGATTAGCCGAGTTGTGACGGTGCACGCAGTACACCAAAGGATTTACGGCAAGAAAATGTCACGCGCCAAAGCAGGGTGCGTTATACGCACCAAGAAGAATGAAAATGAATGAACAAGCTCAATTTATCGTAAAAAGACTGATCAATGCCGGGTCGCTCGAGGAGTTCAATACGGCCTTTGCCGGCCTGATCGACCTGGTGGGTGATCATGTCTATAGCCGGGTGCGCAAGGCGGTTGCAGTCAGTGACTGTGATGACCTGGTGCAGGAGATCTTTATGAAACTGATGGACATCCTGCGCCCGGCACAGCAAGACGCGTCGGTGATAAAGAATTTTTCCCACTACCTGAATCGCCTGATCAGCAACAAGATTATCGATTATTACCGGCAGCGCCAGCGCACACAGCAGCGAATAGCGGCCAATCCGGCTGACCAGGACGGGGTGGCGCTGGACTGGATCGATCAGCTGGCAGACCGGGCGCCGGTTGCCGGTGAGCAACTCGACAAAGCCGAATTACAGAAACTGATCCAGCAGATGGTGGACAACCTGCCCGATCAGCAGAAGGTGGCTTACCTGTTGTGGGTCCACGGCGATTCGGCCGCTGAGATCGCCACGCATATGCAGATCAGTACCGAAGGGGTGAAGACCAACCTGAAGGCCGCCAAGTTCAATATGCGCCGGCAGTTCTGCCGGCTGCACCTCGACGAACTCGAGGGCCGGGAGCGCGAGGCGGTCGAGCTGCTGATCAAGCACGCGCAGTACAGGCGGTCGGTCAAGGACGCGGGTGCGTGCGGGTTTGCGCCGGAGGAGTTCGAGGATTACTGGAAGCGCGGCTTGCATGCAATGTTGAACGGGTCGCCTTTCGCGGTGTTGATGCAGGCTGAAAGCCAGAGAATGTTATGACAGATGACAAAGATAAAACCAAGACCAGCGAGGTTCAGTCGATGGATGAAGTGATTGCAGCGCATGTCGCGCAGTTGAATTATAAGTTACCGGATACCCTGCGTCGCAAACTGCTGCAGCAAGCCAGTCAGTGGTTTGCCGGTAAAGAGCAGCCGCCACGGTCGCAGGTCGTCGCTGAAGGGGTTTTACTGGCCGCGGCAGACGAGCAGCGCTCGCCGACCGAGGCAGTAGTGCTGAGCACGTCACACAATGAGTTCAGCCTGACCATTCAGCCGAGCGTGGACGACGGCGACCACGGCCTGATCACGCTTGCGGCCGCCGAGGATAAAAAACAGAATTACCAGGGCAAGTATCTGCGTGCCAGGAACCGCAAAGAGGATGTGCTGATCGAGGGTGTGATGCACGACGGCATCGTCAGGAAGCATGTCTCCAACCTGTCGGCGATGCTGCTCAATACCGATTGGTATGTCGAGATCGTGTTCAAAGAGCCTGATAGAGAAGAATGACTACGTGATATGATACGATTTGTCATGGTGTTGGTGCGTACGACGCATCCTGCCTCGTCGTGACGGTGCACGCGGCACACCCAA
>JALUUZ010000473.1 GCA_027021095.1 Gammaproteobacteria bacterium | reverse complement strand
CATCCATTCCGCCTCTGCCAGATGCCGGCGGTATGCCTGCAGCGCGCCCGGTGTCTGCCGGAGTCTGAGACGCAGGCCGCGGGCCCGGTCCGCGAGTGACAGGGCGACCTGGTGCAGCCTTTTGTAGTTCAGGGCCGCCTGGGTACCGAAATGCGAGGCGTTCAGCGCCGCCCCGATCCAGCCATTGTAGTTGTGGCACTTGTCCCGCTCGGGTGTATCGGGTGGCAAAGGGCAGAGCTGGTTCTTGTTGATCCAGTCGTAGAGGCTGTAACTGAAATCGGGCAGGCCTGAAAACTGCGCCGGTGGCGGCAGAATGCGCCGTTCCAGCCCGTCGTTCGGTGCGTCTGCCGGTTGTCGCGGCTGCTTGCCGAACAACAGGTCGCGCCGGAAGTAACTGGCGTTGAGGTCGGTGACAACCGGCAGATCATCCGTCCCCAGCAGCACCCCGGCGCCAATGGCGTTGAGTGCGGTGGCCGATATTTCCGCATGCTCGTTGCCGTGAATGACGACCTGGCCGTTGCCAGGCTCCGGCAGAAGCTCATAGATGGAGCGCCAGTCGCTGTCTCCCAGCCCGCCGCTGACACGGGTGTCCCAGGCGTGTGCCGCTGTCCAGGCAGACAGGCACAGGATGAATGCAAGGCTTTTCACCCACCCGGCACGCATGAGCCACCTTCAAGGACGAATTGCTGTTCATAGAGCCGCCACAGGGCATCGGCATCGTCGATGCCGTCCGACTGCCCGGCGAAACGCTCACGGCAGGCCGTGGGGCACTGGCTGTCGCGCACGCAGGCGCGCAGGATACCGGCCTCATCATCCTGTGCGGACGCCTCCACACATTGCGCTACCGAGGCAAGGCAGTCCGACCACTGCGCGGTCTCGTCGTCCACGCCCGGATCGACAATCACACTTACCACGTCATCGCCAACGGGTGGCAGGCGCAACAGCTCCTTGCATTTGCCCTGCGCACAATGTTCCGGGTCGAATGTCCGGGTCACCGGCTGCCAGACCGGTTCAGGCGGGCGACCCTGCCACCACCACAGCAGCATACCCACCGCCAGAACCAGCAACACCCACGCGATGACGGTGCGGCGGTTCATAGGCTGATGTTATTTTCCCATGTCCCGGTACCGGGCCTGCAACTTGTCCCGGGCCTGCCTGGCAAGATTCGCAGTCTCCCGGATACGCTGGACGGCCTGCCGGAATTTTTTGGCAAATGCCTGGCTCGACACGGTGATCCGCTTGCCGGAACCGGCTTTTTCCAGACGCCAGTCCCGGGGGTGGGCTGCCAGCAGGCGGTACCCTTCCAGTAACGCCTGTACCCATTGCCGTTCCGCCTTGTAGAAGGCCGACAGCACCGGCTCGCCCTTTTCGAACAGCGCATCGGCCAGCAAGTCTGCCATTTTCTCGATGGACGCCTTGTCCAGACTCTGCGCCACTGCCATCCGCGCTGCCTCCCTGCCGGCATCCTCGAGCCCCTTCAATGCCACTTGCAGGGCCCGGTCATATTTTTCCAGGCGCTCGATTCGGCTGGAAACCGCCTCGCGCGCGGGCAAGGTGGCAAGATCGGCGGCCTCGTGCGCCGCATCGCGCAGGGCCCTGGGCTGTTCCATGACG
>JALUUZ010000472.1 GCA_027021095.1 Gammaproteobacteria bacterium | reverse complement strand
CGCAAGCAGGTGACCTACAACTATGACAAGGGCGGCAAGACGCTGTACTACCTGAAGGCCGGCAAGTACTGGGTGGTCGTCAAGTACGGCGCCAACGCGGTGGGTGAGACCGAGCTCGAGGTCAAGCCCAACCAGGCGACCGAGTATACCTTTGACATGAATGTCGGCACACTGGCGCTGTCAGGCACGCTGAAGGAAGGCGGAACGCCGCTGCAGCGTGGAATCAATTACGAGATCTACTACCCGCAAAAGGATCTTCAGGGCAATCGCAAACAGGTGACCTACGGCTATGACAAGGGTGGAAAGACGCTGTACTACCTGAAGGCCGGTAAGTACTGGGTCGTTGCCAAGCATGGCGGCAAGACTGCCGAACAGGAGGTGGAGATCAAGGCCAACGGTGTGCAGGAAGTGACCATTGTCTTCAAATAGAAAACACGGTGACAGGTTTCACGGCCAGGTCTGGCCGTGAAACCAACCGTTTGTGCTGCCGGTCCGGACTCCCTGCCATCCTCCTGCTGCGACGCGCGATGGTATACCCTTGTATTGTCCCGCTGTGAACGCTGGTGAGAAATCCCGGTTAGACTGGAGCTGGTATGGAGAGACTGGCCGACTTCATCGACATCTATCTGTTCGAGCCGTTTGCCGAACATTTTTCGGTGCAGGGCAGGCTGTATTGGGGTTCGCTGGTCTTTACTCTGGTCGTTGCGCTGTTGCTGTATTTTTTCAGGGACAGGCGGTTCCGGCGGCATGGTTTTTTTGCACAGTGCCAGGCGGCGCTGGCCTATTGCTTCCCGGCCAGGATCTACCGCAGCCGCTCGACACGGGCCGATGTCCGCTTTTTCGTTGTCGATGTCTTGCTGCAGGTGATCCTGGTCACCCCGTTTTTGCTTTCCGCAGACCATGTTGCAAAATATACCGAACAACTGCTGGTGTTCGTGTTCGGGGTGTATTCCCAGCCCTTCAATCCTGGTCCGTCTGCCCCGGTCTTTGTCGGCGTAATAGCCGTCGTCGCCTTCGATCTCGGGTTCTATATTGCACACCGTTTGTTACACCGCGTTGGAGTGTTGTGGGAGTTTCACAAGGTGCATCATTCGGCCGAGGTGCTGAATCCGTTGACACTGTATCGTGAACATCCGGTCGATAAGATAGTCACAGCGGCTTGTGTCGGTTTGTTGAGTGGACTGGCCTTTGGCGTGTTCGATTATTTCTCATCGGCGATCGTGCAGCCAGGTGCGGCCTGGGTGATCGGTGTGCTTTTTCTCGTTGCCGGCGGGCATTTCCGTCACATGGAAATCTGGATTTCCTATGGGCCTGTGCTGAACAGGCTGTTGATCAGCCCGGCCCATCACCAGCTTCACCACAGTGTGGCCGCAGCGCACCTGGACAGGAATTTCGGCGGGATTTTCGCCGTGTGGGACTGGATGTTCGGTTCCTTGTGCGTCCCGCAAAAGCGTCAGCACCTGGCGCTGGGGCTGAGCGACGGGACCCACAAGCAGTACCACTCAGTGCTGCGTCTATACCTGCTGCCTTTTGCGCGGCTGTTGAGGAAGTACAAAGCAATTCGCAGAAATCCATAGAGCAATCAGTGCTTGGATCGGTCAATGGTTTTCCAGTAG
>JALUUZ010000471.1 GCA_027021095.1 Gammaproteobacteria bacterium | reverse complement strand
CAGCGACAGCATCGGCCGCGCATGCCTGACCTCACCAAACTCCTTGATCGGCGCCGCGCCGACACGCTGGGTCGGCGACTGTGGATCGACATACTGCGGGTAGCGCTCTTCCAGCGCCTTGAGTTCACGCATCAGCTTGTCGTAGGCCGCATCCGAGATCTCAGGGTCATCGAGCACATAGTAACGATGGTTGTGATAGTTGATCTGCTCTCGCAAGCGTTCGATTCTTTGTTTTATCTCTTCCGACATCTTGGTCATGTTCTGCCTGTGCAGTGCTTGGCGCGGCCGCTCCAGCGGGCCGTTGCCACGGTCATTGATAGCCCAATACGACGATCACCAGGTAGGCGATACTGCCCACTAGCCCGCATTTCTCACCACCGTTCGTCGCGAGACGGTGCAAGGGTGTGGCCTGGGTGGCTTTCGTGACCGAGGAGCGCGCAGGCATAGTCGACACTATGTCGAGCACGCCGACCGAGCGAAAGCCAGCCAGGGCGCGCCATGGCGCCGTCGCAGTAGAAGGGTGGTGAGAAATGCGGGCTAGCAGGCTGAAACCGATCGACGCAATCCAGTACTGCCTGCCGCGGATCCCGGCAACGATGAACACCAGGCTGATCAGGACGGCGGCTGCCGCCGTGCCGGCAAACACTTCGTTTCCCAGGCTGACCTGCGGTGACTGGCCAGACAGAAATTCAGACTCTCTGATACGCATTGAAACTTTCCATAAACTATTTCCGGGCCGCGGAATCCCCTGTGATGAGAAAGGCGGACCTGGATAGTCTATCAGAATCAGCAACTAACATAAATGGCAGGGAAAAAAGAGGTTTTTTCAGCCAGGCGGCGGCCGGCCCGCATCGCTTACTCCCGCGTGCGCCGCGAAACAGTGCAGGGGCACGTACGCCCGCTGGCAGGACGAAACGGGCGATCGGAACTGCTGAGAATCAAACGCTCAATGGCATTGTTTCAGGTCGGAATCCTGTACCTGCTTACGCAGATGACTGATCATCAGGTCGGTGATTTTACAATACCCGACATCATACATCTCTGCATCGAGCTGGTGCGCGATCTGCCTGGCTACGCGCAACATGGTATCGAGCATATGCAGCTTGCCAAGTGAATTGACGTTCGACTCCGTTTGAAAGACGAGCACCTTGACGGTCTGTTCCGCACCGTTATTGGCGAGGAAACCGACCTGCTCATCGAGCGCGCGCACGCTGAAGACCGGCTCCTTGCTGAACCCGGTATCCTGGTCGAGATAGAAAGTCCGCGTCCCGCGCAGCTGTAACCCCGCTTCCGTCGCCGCCTTGAGCACATCGGAGACATTGAAGACCTTGCCCTCTTTGGCAATCAAATAGAATGCGACATCGAACGCATCCGTACTTTGCGGCCTGGCCTGTGGCTGCAGGCTGCCGGCAGGATCGGCGGTACCCGGCTGCGGCGCCTGGTCCAGCGCGGCACCGTCCATCGCGATGACAGACTTGGCACCGCCTCCATGCGCTGCCAGTGTGGCTGGTCCCGCACCAACCTGGCTCGTCGAGGACTCGACGACGACCGGGTTGTTTTGCATGATCAATTCATCGACAGCCGTGTCCGACAACGGCACCTTGCCGTCACTGCCGCGCTTTTTGGTTTTCTCGTACTGGGTTTCATCGTACGCCGAGGAATTCGGTTTACTGTGAAACGCATCGATCACCTCGTCGACGGATTCCTCTTCCGGCTTGTTTTCCAGCACCGACGGCTTAGCCTCGTCGCCGGCCTGTTGCCGCTCCGGCGCCGCCGCCGAAGGGGCTGCCTTTTCAGTGTCCGCCTGTTCGTCATCATCCGGCTTGGCGGTCTTTAAGCTCGCGCTGAGTTTCTTTGCGAAATTCTCTCTGAGTCCTTCCGTGTTTTTGAACTTCGCTGTCACGCGTGCCAACTCTTCCCTGATCCTGGGCGGAATCTCCTCATCGGACTTCGCCGGTGCCGGTTCCGGGGCCGCCTGCTTTTTCTTGAACAGTGCAACCGTATTGCGTTTGGCTTCCTGCATGGCATCCAGCCGGGTGCGCAGTTTGCGGTGCGTCTGCAGCCACGCAGGCACTTCCTTTTCTTTCTTTGCCGGCCCTGGCTTGTCGTCTGCCGGCCGGGGTGCGGAGCACCGGCTGTCAGCGGCCTTACTGACCCCGGCGGCCGTGCCGGCCTTGTCTGCCGCGCCGGTGGCGGCGGGGCCTGATTCAGGTTTAGGTTCAGGCTTGGGTTCAGACTTGGATTCGGGCCTCGATTCGGACTCGGGTTTCTCTGCGCCGATGTCCTCGTGCAGCGATTTGTCGTCGACCACTTTCGCGTAGAACGCGTCGACTTCGGCAAAGATCTTGTCTGCGCTCGGGTTGACCGTCATCTGCTCGTCGAGTTCACGCAGTTCCGCTTCGCTCAGATCCAGGTTGATCGCTTCTTCAAGTTCTCTGCCCGGGAGGTCTGTCCCAGGAAGCTCGGCCTCGGGTGATACCATTGCCATGTCGGTTGCCGCACTGCGCGCACGCTCGTCGTAACGCCGGCGCTGCTCGCGATAGCCTGATCTGCCAAACCAGTACAGCAGGAACATCAGGAATATCCCTGCTGCCGCGAGAATCCACCGAAATGCATTGATATCTTCAGTCATCATAATTTACACCGCTGCCAGTTTCACCGCCTCGTCGACGTCCACTGCCACCATCCTCGATACACCGGGTTCCTGCATCGTCACCCCTGACAACTGGTTGGCAATCGCCATGGTCACTTTATTATGCGTGATGATAATAAACTGCACCTGGCTGGACATCTCTTTGACCAGCTCACAGAACCGACCGACATTTGCATCATCCAGCGGTGCATCCACCTCATCGAGCATACAAAACGGCGATGGATTCAGCAGAAAGATCGAAAACACCATCGCCACTGCCGTCAGGGCTTTCTCTCCCCCGGAGAGTAAATGGATCGTACTGTTACGCTTACCCGGTGGCCGTGCCATGATCGTCACCCCGGCATTCAACAGATCGTCCTCTGTCAATTCCAGGTAGGCATGCCCACCCCCAAACAATCTCGGGAACATCCTGTTCAGTCCTTCATTGACCTTGTCGAAGGTCTCCTTGAACTTCGCCTTGGTTTCGCGATCGATTTTTCTGATCGCGTTCTCCAGTGTCTCCAACGCCGAGGTCACATCGTCAAACTGGCTGTCGAGGTACTGCTTGCGCTCGACTTCGGCGGTATATTCTTCGATCGCCGCGAGGTTGATCGGGCCCAGGCGGCTGATCCGTTTTTCCGTCTGCTCGACCCTGTCCTGCCACTCTTTCGCACTGGCGTCTTCCGGTATGCCTGCGATCAGCTCGTCCCGGTCGAAACCGGTTTCCTGGAACTGCTCCTGCACCGTCTGCCTGCGTACCCGGACTTCCTGCCAGGCCATCTTCAAGGTATCGAGCCTGCCCCTGACTTCCTCGATCCGTTTCTCGATCGCGCTGCGGTCGAGTTCGTGCTGGCGCATCGCGTTGTCGATGTCATCGAGTTTCCGGCGGGCTTCATTCAATTCGGCTTCGACCTTGACCCGCTGCTCGAGTAACGCATTCAATTCCTGCTCCATCGCCTGGATGGGCACCTCACTCTCATGCAATTCCCTTTCCAATTCCTGCTTGCGTTCACGCAGTGTCTGTACCTGTTGTGACATGCGTTGCAGATTTTCACTGGTCGACTTCAATTCGCTGCGGTAACCACCGACTTCCAGTTCGATCTGGTGCGCCTGTTCGGAATCCTGCCGTGCCTTGTCTTTCAACGCCGCGAGTGTCTGCTGCAGTGCCTCGCGCTGACTGAGCAGGACTTCACGCTGACCGGCAAAATTGTCCATGTCCGTCAGCGCCTGTTCCAGTTTTTGCCGTGCCTCGCGTATCTCCTGCTGATTCTGTTCCAGCTGGGCGCCAAGCTCACCGGACTCGGCCTGTATTTCCTGCAAGCGTTTTTCGAACCCGGCCTGGTGCTGGCGCTGTGCGTCCAGCTGCGCGGACAGTTCGGCGCAGCGCTGATGCGCCGCGTTGTATTCCTCGCGCAGGCTGTCGCGCTCGGTTTCGAGGTCGAGCAGCAACTCCTGCTGATGTTCAAACCGCTGTTTCAGTGCCTGGCCGTTTTCCGCCAGCAGCTCCAGTTCCGCACGCAATGCCTCGATCTGCTGCCTGCGCTCGATGACACCACCGCCCGCGTCACTGCTCACTGCCACACGCAACCAGTCTTTGCCGATCCAGATCCCGCTGCGGGTAATCACCGACTCACCGTTGTGCAGCTGCGCCCGCAGACTGACCGCGTCATTCAGGTGCTCGGCCACGAACACGTTGGCCAGCAGGCTTTCGAGCGACCAGGGCGCCTCGACCTTCGACAGCAGGCGTTGCGGATCCGCTGCCACGGTCTGCTGCCCGCCGGTCTGGAACAAGGACACCGCACCCTTGTCCAGCGAATGCAACAGGCCGCTGACATTGTCGATGTCATCGACACAGACCGAGTCGATATGCTGACCCAGCACCGTTTCGACCGCACGCTCCCAGCCGGGTTCGACATCGAGCGCATTCAACAGCCTGGGTGCATCCTGCAAGCCGCACTGTGTCACCCAGTCGCTTTGCTCGTCACCGTCACCATGCAACGCGACCTTCTGTACGGCTTCGAGCGACAGTAAGTGCTCACGCTGCGCCTGGTACTGCTCACGTGATTCCTCGAGTTCGAGCTGCAGATCGTTAATCACGCTTTTCTTGTCTGTGATTTCATCCTGGTTGGCGTCAAGCCTGGCCTGCAGGTCTGTTTTTTGGCGCTCACTTTCAGACAGTTCCTGTTCCAGCGAGTCTGATTCATCTCCCTGCAGACGTTGTTGTATTTCCGCCTGTTCCTGCTGTAAGCGGCGCAATCGCTGCTGGTTCTGCAGGCTGTGTTTTTCCAGCTGTTCTATGCGGGTTTTTTCCACCTGTGCCGTTTCGGAAGGCGCCGCAGCATGCTGGTTGTACTGGTCCCACTCCTGCTGCCAATCATGCATTTTCTGTTCCGCGGCCTGCAGTGACTGGCGCGACTCTTCGGCCTGCTGTCTGGCCTGTTCGAGCGCCGGTTCATGGCGCTCGAGCGCCGCTTCGAGCTCGCGTATCTTTTCTTCATCACTGGTGATATGGGATTGCAGTGCAGCGAAATTCTGTTGTGCTTCCTCGAGGTCGGTCTCATGCTTTTTGCGCATGTCCCGGGCATGCTGGATCGCCTGTTCCTTGCCGGCAATCTCGCCACCGATACCGTAGTAACGCCCCTGCACCTCGTTGAAGACATCGGTTGCCTGGTGGTGGTCTTCACGCTCCTGCTCCAGCGTCGCCTCGATCGCGCGCTGCCTGGCAATCTCCTCCTGCAACGCGGTTTCCTGCTGGCTGACACGCTGCTGTTCGGCCTGGATCTCACTATCGAGATCCTGTAAGCGCAGCACCAGCAGTTCCGCCTGCAGCTTGCGTTCTTCTTTCTTCAGCTCTTTGTACTTCTCTGCGGTCCTGGCCTGGCGCTGCAGCCGCCGGATCTGCTTGTCGACTTCTTCACGCAGGTCATTCAACCGGTCCAGGTTTTCGCGGGTATGCTTGATCCTGTTCTCGGTTTCACGCCGGCGTTCCTTGTACTTGGAGATCCCGGCCGCCTCCTCGAGAAAGACCCGCAGCTCTTCGGGCTTGGCCTCGATCAGCCTGGAGATCATCCCCTGTTCGATGATCGAATAACTGCGCGGGCCGAGCCCGGTGCCGAGAAACACGTCGACGATATCGCGCTTTCTGCACTTGGCGCCGTTGATCAGGTAGGTCGATGTCCCGTCACGTGACACCTGGCGTTTGACCGAGATTTCATTGAATCCCGCATACTGCCCGACCAGGCCGCCGCTCGAATTGTCGAAGATCAGCTCGATCGATGCCTGGCCGACCGGTTTGCGCGAATTGGACCCATTGAAGATCACGTCCGCCATCGATTCACCACGCAGGTGCTTGGCCGAACTCTCGCCCATCACCCAGCGCACGGCATCGATGATATTGGATTTGCCGCACCCGTTCGGGCCGACGATACCGATGATGTTACTGGGCAGGTGCACCGTGGTCGGATCGACGAACGATTTGAAACCACTAAGCTTTATTTTGACTAATTTCATCTCTTTTACATTCTCTTGCGCTGCTTATCCATTATTTTGGTATTATAATTGAACTGCGTGGTTTATTCGCGCTCAGGCAAAGTGTTTTTATCAGGCTGAAACAGTCAATGGCTAGTCAACCGAGCAGACAACTGGAAACCTTCGATAACCCCAATCCGCAACGGGATTACACCATCCGTATCCGTATTCCTGAATTTACCTGTTTGTGTCCCAAAACCGGACAACCTGATTTTGCGACGATTCTGATCGAATATGTACCAGATAAAGTCTGCGTGGAGTTAAAATCCCTCAAACTCTATATTTGGTCATTTCGTGATGAAGGGGCTTTCCATGAAGCGGTCACCAACCAGATACTGGATGACCTGGTGGCTGCAACCACACCGCGTTTTCTACGCGTCACGGCGGATTTCAATGTACGTGGCGGACTGTATACCAAGGTCACTGTAGACTATCGCGCACAGGACTGGACCGCCACGCCCCCGGTCGAACTGCCTTGATTCCTGATCACACAACCAGATTTTACTATACCACGCCTGCCAGGCTTGTCATGTATTTTATTAAAAACCAGTAAGATACAAGGCATATTAAAAGTAAGTATTTAGTATTGTCCGCCTATGCCCGGTAACAAAGACAACCCTGCCAGCCTGTTCCTCGGGCTCGATTTCGGCACCTCTGGATGCCGCGGGATAGTGATCGACACGAACGGCCGCATCCAGGCCCAGGCCGGCAGCCCCTACCCCGACCCCCAGGTAACCGGCGACACCAGCCGCCAGGATCCGGCACACTGGCAAGACGCCCTGTACCAAGTCTGCGACCAGCTGCGTCAACACACCACCCCCCAGCAAATCAAAGCCATCGCCATCGACGCCACCTCCTCGACACTACTCGCCATTAGCGGACACCCACCCATTAGTGGACATCCACCTTTTATTTCAGGACACCCACCTTTTATCGACGCGGCTTTTCCAACAGCGGCACAGCCGGTTTCTGAGGCAATTATGTACAACGACCGCAGCGCGGTAGAGGAAGCCGAGCTTGTCAGCCAGTATGCTCCCGCCGACAGCCCGGCCAATGGTGCCAGCGCAAGCCTGGCGAAAATGCTGTGGCTGCAAAAACACCACCCGGAGGCGGAAATCCTGCTGCACCAGGCAGACTGGCTGACCGGCCTGCTGTGCGGCAGATTTACACTGAGCGATACCAACAACAGCTTGAAACTGGGCTTCGACCCCATTCATCAACGCTGGCCCGACTGGCTGATACGCCTGTGGGCAGAGTACCTCGCGGACAAGACAAAACCGACGATCTACCCGCCAGGCACCCAGGTCGGCACATTGTGCAACCCGCGACTGCTGGACATGGGTTTTTCGCCATCGACCAGGATCAACGCCGGCACCACCGACAGTACCGCGGCATTCCTGGCGACCGGCGCCAATCAACCCGGCGATGCAGTGACGTCACTGGGTTCCACGCTGGTGCTCAAGATACTG
>JALUUZ010000470.1 GCA_027021095.1 Gammaproteobacteria bacterium | reverse complement strand
GTCCTCCATTTCCGTTCATCAGCACAGCGCACTGCACGAAACCTATATCCCGTATTCGACACGGGGCCTGAGCTGGCATACTGACGGCTATTACAATAAGAGTACCGAGGCGATCCGTGGGGTTATCCTGTATTGCAAGTCTGCGGCAGCTACTGGTGGCAGCAATCGGTTTATGGACCACGAGATACTATATATTTTGCTGCGCGAGCAGAACCCGGACTTCGTGCGCGCCTTGTCGGCACCCGACGTGATGACGATTCCGGCCAATGTCGTCGATGGCAAGGAAATCCGTGCGCAGCAGAGCGGCCCGGTGTTTTCACTGAACCCGCTGAATGGCCGCCTGCATATGCGTTATTCTGCTCGCAAGAAGCATATCACCTGGAAGCAGGATGAAGTCACACGTGCTGCGGTCGCAGCCATAGAGAAAATATTGAATAGTCAGAGCCAATACATAGTAGAATACACACCGCAGGCCGAGTCGGGTGTGATCAGCATGAACTGCCTGCACGACCGCTCCAGCTACAGTAACGATGAAGCACAGGGGCGGGTGCGGCTGGTTTACCGCGCGCGGTACCATGACGTGCTGGCGGGCTAGCGACCGTTGCTTGGTTGCATGCGTTGCACGACAGAACGGCCCGGACAACGACACAGAGGTGAATGATATCCATGTTATGGTTGAGTGAATTGTTATTGCAGCATCACGAGCTTGAGTCGTTCGACCAGCTGGTGGAGGCGGTCAAGGCCAAGGCGAAAGAAGGGGAGCGTTTTTTCCGTATGGATGTCAAACCGCCGTTCAGTGATACCCCGGAAGACTGGGAAGACAGGCTGGAAGCGGTCTTTACCAGTGACTTGACTAAGTTGTAATGGACGGACCAATGAAATTCGATGAACAGGCAGTATTGATCGGCGCACGAGAGGGTGAGGCACAACAGGTATCGGCCGTGCCGTTGGAGTCACAACTCGTGGCACTCGAGGACCGTTATCACGAATTGCCCGGGAATGCGCCGGCTATCGAGCGGGCGCGGCTCGAGCTGGCGATCGCACGGGTCAGGCTTGGCCTGGCACAGCACCGGCAGGTCTGGGACAGCGCGCGCAAGGTTTTTGATGTATTCATCCAGGAGCAGGCCTGGCAGGAGGCTGCAGAAGCCTGTGATTTGATGTTTCAATCGGGCCAGGAGCAGTCATTGAGTGCGTTGGGGCAAGGTGTCTGGCTGGCAGTGACCTTTCCGGTCGAGCCCGAGCTGACGCTGGCCTTGCTGCAGCATATCGTCGATGAGACGCCGGACGATGCGGACGGGGCGGCCGTGGCAGCTGCGGTGGCGATCTATGTCATCGAGTTGCGGCAGGAGGAAGGCAGGCAGAAAGACAGCCTGCTGTTTTTCGCCAACCAGCTGCTCGGGGCCGTGGCCAGGCGTCACAGCCAGGTCGAAACCCAGCAGCAGTTCGATTTCTGGCTGCAAAAACTTGAACTGGACCAGGAAGACAAGATCCTGGTGCGGCTGCGTAATATCGTCGACGTGCTGGTACAGGAAGACTGGTGGTTCGACCGTGAAGCGCTGCAACAGCAGTTACCGTTGAATTGACAGGACAGGCAAATGTTTTGGCAGGAAAAAAAATCCGAGAAGTTC
>JALUUZ010000469.1 GCA_027021095.1 Gammaproteobacteria bacterium | reverse complement strand
ACACCCCTTTATCGTTAAGGAAATACGACCGTTAAAGATGCTTCACCCCCTGCCGATAAGCCGGACAGGTTGACCTGTCACGAATCAATCCGGCCCTATGTCAAAAACCAAGTTAAAGCCCAGTGATATCTCTATCGGCAAACCGATCCCGTGGGCGGCCTATGACGGTAACGGTGCCTTGCTGTTGAACAAAGGTTATGTCATCCAGTCACAACATCAGCTGGATATTCTGCTGGACAGGGGACTGTATCGAAACAAGGAAGAGGGGGAACAGGCCGAGGAGACCACTGCACCGGTACACAATGAGCATCTCAGCCCTTTTACACTGCTGGATGACCTGGCTTCCCGGCTGCGCGTCGCACTATCGGATCAACATAAAACCGGCCCGGCAACCGATACACAAGTCGATTTCGCCGACCGGATACGGCGCATCGCGAAGGAACTGATCGCCTTGACCGAAACGAGCCCCGATGCATGCCTGGGGGCGGTTCACCTTTGGCGTTGCGGGCCCTACTCTATTCACCATATGATTCATGCCGCTATCCTGAGCTGCCTGATCGCGCAGCGGCTTTCGTTTGAACGACAGCAGTTGCTTACACTGACTGCGGCCTCACTGACACAGAATTTATCGATTTTGGAACTCCACGACCAGCTGGTACACCAGCCTGGCAGGTTGAACCCGTTGCAACGGATCAAGATAGACAGCCATCCTGTTCACACGCGGCGAATGCTGAAAGACCGCGGAGTCAACGACGACAAGTGGCTGGACATGGTCTACTCCCACCATGAATGTGCGGATGGCAGCGGTTATCCGCAAAAACTTTCAGGAAACGACCTGTTACTGGACTCACAAATCATTGCCTTGTGTGACCGCTATGCAGCAATGATATCCAGCCGCAGTTACCGCAAGGCGCTGCAGGCAAAATATGCGCTGCGTGAACTCTTTGTCGACAAAAGATGCCTGGTTCACGAAAAGCTCGTGCTGACGTTTATCAAAGAGCTGGGCGTCTACCCGCCCGGCAGTTTCGTAAAGCTGGAAAATGGCGAGACCGCGGTAGTAACCAATCGCGGCGAAAAGGAAACCTGGCCCATCGTGCACAGTATATTGAGCCCGCGGGCGGGCCTTACGCAAACCCGATGTGCCGCAACACCAATCTCGAGTCCTACTCCGTCAAAGGTCCCTGTGCTGCCCCCGATACGCTTCCGCTCAACCTGCACAGGTTATGGAGCAAATTGACATAACAGCGGCAACGGCCCGATGACCCGCCCCGACGCCGCCTCAACGCTCAAGCTTCTTTCCAGGCCGCGTCTTGATCACCCCGGGACTGGTCAGAGACTTTTTCGTCGTGCAGTTGCTGATCGTCTCGGACTCGCAATACATCGTCTTTCCGCCTGGCAGACTGCCACAAGGACAGGAATACACAATACGCAGACATTTCTCAGGAACATTGTCACCCGGGTTGCGGCGCCATATGATCTGCGAGCTGACCACGCGGCAGCCGCTCTGTTTTTGCCTGGCAAAAGAAGAATGACTGTTCCCTGCCAGGGCTGCCGCAAGCAGGATTGCTGCCACTAGCCCGCATTTCTCACCACCGTTCGTCGCGAGACGGTGCAAGGGTGCGGCCTGGG
>JALUUZ010000468.1 GCA_027021095.1 Gammaproteobacteria bacterium | reverse complement strand
ACCAGCCTGCCCGACCCGAACGACGAAGAGTTCTACAGCCGCCTGACCAAGCTGCCGTTTCCGCCGGACCTGCAGGCCGGTCATATCCTCGACGGTTATAAGGTCCTGCGCCGGATCCACGCCAGCAAACGCAGTCAATGTTACCTGGCCGTCGACACCCGGACTGACAAAAAAGTAATACTGAAAACGCCGTCGGTCAACTATGAAGACGATATCGACTACATCCACAGTTTTTTGCGTGAGGAATGGATCGGCAACCAGATCGACAACCCGCACGTGCTGAAGACCTATCTGCACCACAGCAAACGCACCTTTCTGTACCAAGTGACTGAATACATCGAGTGCAAGACCCTGCGCGCGCTGATGCACGACAACCCGAACACCTCGATCGACGATATGCGTGATATCATCGAGCAGATCGCGGCCGGGCTGCAGGCGTTTCACCGGCTGGAGATGGTACACCGTGACCTGAAACCGGAAAACATCATCATCGACCGCTACGGCGTGGTCAAGATCATCGATTTCGGCTCGGTCAAGATCTCCGGCGATGAAGAAAGCCTGCTGCCGTACGACAAGACCAACCTGGTCGGCACGGTCGACTATACCGCGCCCGAATTCTTGAGCGGCGCTACCGGCTCGGAACAATCAGACCAGTACTCGCTTGGCGTGATCGCCTACGAAATGCTGAGCGGCAAGCTGCCGTTTCGCAAGCCGGCAGTCGAGCATTCGACCAGGCCACGCAGCTATATCCCGCTGAACACACACGGTGTCGATGTCCCGGTCTGGGTCGAGGGCGCCATCAAAAAGACACTGAACCCTGATCCTGAAAAACGCTACGAAGTGATCTCCGAGTTCGTTTACGACCTGTCACATGCAAACAGCGAATTCGTCGCGCAGGGATTCCAGCCGCTGATCGAGCGTAACCCGCTTAAATTCTGGAAAGTGGTGGCTGCGCTGTCACTGCTGCTCAATCTCATCCTTGCGCTGGTCGTCCTCAAAAGCTGAAGGCGTGCGGGAATACGAAGCACCTGTCCTGCCTGGTGTGCACAGCGCGATAAACGCTATCCGTCTTTGGCTTGCAAGGTCTTAAGACAAGCGACCACCGGCTCGACCACCGGAAGAATCTTTTTCCGCATCACACTGCCGACCGCGTCGGTACGTGAAAAAATCGGCGTCAACACATGATCGTCCGCATGCGCCAGTGTCAACAAGGCCGTCAACTCGTCACGCAGATGGCCGCAGCTGTGCAGAAACTGTTGCAGCCCGGGATGGTGTTCGGCACCTTCGAGCAACGTATGAATGTCTTTTTCTATCTCATGCATAAAGTGATAGCGCGACTCGAAAACCCGCACCGGCCGCAGAAAGTCCGCCAAGGTCTCCAGCAGCGCGACCACCGTGTCCTGGTTCGACGGCTTGTGCAGAATCCCTTCGCAGACACTCAGGTAGGCCTGACCGTTACTCGAATAGAGCCTGTGCAGCTGCCGGGCAAACAGGTTGCCCTCGTCGGCCAGCGCCTGCAGTGCCGGGTCCGGGACACGCGGCGGATTCTGCTGCGGCAGTGCATCGGGCAGGGTCTTGAGAAACCCCAACCGGAATATGCCTTTTTTACGTCCACGCGCCCAGATCTCCCGGCGGACTTCTTCACTGACCAGGCCTGGCTGCAACACCAGCGCGACACTGTCGATGATTGCCCTGGGCTCCTGCTCGAACGGCAGAAACTCGACCAGGAAATCAGCCAGTACCTTACCCATCCTGCCCTGCACTACCGCCTGGTGCTTCAACATTCGACGCGCATTCTCAGCGTCCGGCATCGCCCACCAGACCCGCTCTGCCAGTTCATCGGTCAGGCAGGAAGCACTGGTCACCGCCACACAGGCTTCGGGCTCGGCGAGCAACAGCAGGTCTGCAAGCCGCGCATCGTCGCTGGTCTGCCCCATGCGTGTCCAGCGTTTCAGAAACACCGGGTAACCGCCCGGCGAACCCAGCGTATTGCTGGACAACAGCTCTTTGACCGACCTGGCATAACGCTCGTTACTGCAGTTGGGAGACAGCTTAAACCGGGTTTCGCCGCCGTCCTTCAGCAACCCCTGCACACACATACTGCCCTCGTCCAGCTTGATGGCCACGGCATTCGCCAGCAGCACATTCAGGCGCAGGCTGTCCTCATTACTCAACGGCATAGTCTTGATTGTTTACCTGTAGACAAGCGAAAAGAAACCGTGCTTTACCCGGCACGCCCCCGGCCGGGTCAACCCAGCAGCGGGTCGAGTTCACCATCCATGTCCAACTCGTACAATTCATCGAAGCCGCCGATATGCTTTTCATCGATAAAGATCTGTGGCACCGTACGCATCCCGTTGGAGCGTGACAGCATCAACTGGTACTGCTCAGGATCCTGGTCCACGCGGATCTTCTCGACTTCAACCCCCTTCTTTTTCAGCAACATCTCCGCCCTGACACAATAGGGGCACATTGCTGTACAATACATAATGATTTTTGCCATAAACCGTCCCAGACTTTCTTCTCATTACTATTATATTTGATCTATCGTATTTATTGTTAATCTTTTTAGCCATGCTGTTTTAATGCAGTGAATTTTATTCGCTTTGCCTGGCGCGCAAAAGTAACTTATTTCCTTCAGGGTTATTGCTCACGTCCTGCCGCCCGAACCGCAGCACTATAGCAAATTTTTTTATCCCGGATTCAGAGAATTTGATTATTGTGCAGCTATTTCAGTAATTTATTGAATTCTAAATAATATTGCCGGCCTGCTGAAACCAGGGTGGGCGCCGCGGCGGACAGCGTCCATGTCTGCGCCCGGCGTGTTACTTGCCGTTTTATAAGAATATGAGATAATACGCTTTTTTTAAATCTGCTGAGTTTTATTGGCGTACTCAAACGTATGATTAGGAGAGATTTATGGACCCCATGTACCACGACACAATAAAGAAATTAGAGGAAATGGGAGTCGACCGCGAATATATTCACGGTTGGATTGGCGGCTTTATGCATAACCCAAAGCGTGAAGAACAGCGTATTACCGAAGCCTATGAGGCCGGTTACGCAGATGGATTCAGCAAGAACATGGATAACGCAAACAACTGGAAAGGCTGAAGCCCGCAGACTTCCTGTCCGTATGAATCGACTGAAAAGCAGGGTGTTCCCTGCTTTTCAGATCATCGGCCAAGCCGCCGAAAACGCACCGGTCTCAATAGTCAAACAAATCGTCTATCGCCTTGATCAGCTTCTCCAGCGTCTCCGGGCCATCGATCTCCATGACCTGGTCGATCACCCATTTGTTGACATGATGATCGTCGCCCATGACTTTCTGTACATGGGTGCCGAAGCTGCGCATCATGCCGTAAGAAGGCCCGGTTTCATCCGAGTAATCGTATTGCGCGTAACTTTCCGAACGCGAATTCAACAAGCCGATAAACGGCCCCTTGTAATCGTTCATCCCGAACAGGTCCTGACAATTGTCCTGCATGTGTTCGGCCAGCCTGTTCGCCAACGCGGTAATAAAGACCGTACGGTCATGCGCGTTCAAACGCGGGTAGACATGGCGATCGGCGACCTGCACGAAAAGCGCGAGATACTCCCCGATCACATACACACGTTGTTGATCTGAATCATAGACAAAGTCCTCGCCATGCAGATTAATGGCCTTGTCCAGCGCCAGGCGCCAACAGATAAAAGCCAGTGCCTCGCCGTTTTCCTGCAATGCGGAATCTGAAAAGCTGTCTTTGTCTTTTTTAAACCATTTACTTTTAATACGTAGTGCCAAAAGCTGCTCCCGGTGAAACGGCCGCTGGCTATGGAAAACCAACCAGCGTCATGCTAGAGTAAAAAACCAGAGTATTTTACTAAGTTATTACCCGGATTTCAAAAAAATGAACCCGCTCAATATTAAACCAATCGTCAATGCCGTGCAGCACAATTGCCATATCGCCGATGCCAGGTTTGCGGGCAACTATTCGCTGTGTATCTACCTGCTGAAGATGCGCGAGTACTACCGCTGGGAAACCGGCAAAAGCTACACTGCCAGCCTGGAAAACGACGAGGTCGGCCGCTGGCTGTCGGCACGCGAGGCGTTGTGGGACCAGTTGGCCGAGGCAGACTACACGCCCCTCCCGATCGCCGGGCAGCAGCTCGACCCGTGGGACAGCGAACAGATCAACCGCCTGCTCAACCCGCACGGTTATGTCTACAGCAGCGGACTGGGTTACCAGCACCGGCCACACTTTTTCATCGGCCGGCTGGTCAGGCATGAAACCTGCGAGGACTACCGGCTCTACGTCGCTGCGCAGGAATACGCCCGTGACCTGACGGCACCACCGGGTTACAGCCTCGACAACACGATCTTTATACGCCAGGAATCCCTGAAACGCATCATCTGGGAGAAAATCGAGGAGTGGAAATGGCGCCGGCACAACCAGGCGCTGTCGCGGGCGATGCACTACTACGATTACGAACAGAATATAGAGCAGGCGCTGGAACAGATCACCCGGCGCGAAACCGAGACCGTGCTGCTGCACGAAATCGGCGAACTCAAGGCCGACACATTGCTTGGCGGACAATGGCACGAGATGCTCGCTTCACTGCCGCGCTCACAGGCCGAATTCATGGTCCGTGCGGTCAGGGACCACCTTGCCGACTGCCTGTCGACACTGCCGGCCCTGCTGCAGGGCCAGGACGAAGGCGCGATCCACTTCTACTTCGGCAATTATACCTCAGTGCGAAAAAAGCTTTTTCCCAAGCTGTCTGCGGCTTACAATAACTGGGTCAGCAGCCAGGCACAACACAGCCTGCTCGACGCCGCCCAAGAGGGCTATGAACACTGGAAGGCGGTCGCTGCCGGGATACTCGATATCTACCGGCAGCACCGGCATGATTCCATCGACCTGATCGAACGCTATATCGAGGCCAATACCCTGTAGTCCGTCGTTGTAGCGATCCTGGAAAGACTAATTGCAACCTGACACAGCGCGACATCATGACTGAACAAATCGGCACCAAGGTGGAACCTTATGTCATCACTGAGGCCAAGCCCAACTCGTTTATCTTTGAAATTCCAAACGCGCTGACCGCCGACATCTGTGAGACGATCATCCAGCGTTTCGAACGACACACTGACGAACAGTACCCGGGCCGGATCGGCCAGACCGTCACTGAAGACACAAGTGTAAAAAAATCCACCGACCTGGTCGTCAGCGGCAAACCCCACTGGAAGGACGTCGACACGTTTCTGTTCCGCTCACTGGGACTGGCGATCAGGGAATTCCGCAAGCTGTTCCCCTATTTCAACGGCCCGTTCAAGGATATGGGCTACGCCGTTCAACGTACGCTGCCAGGTGAATATTACCACTGGCACATCGATGGCGGCAGCCATGAGTTCAGCCAGCGCCAGTTGGTCGCAGTCTGGTATCTCAACGACGTCGAAGGCCCGGGCGGGGAGACGGAATTCCGTTCGCAACAAATCAAGATCAGGCCGGAACGAGGCAAGCTGATCCTGTTTCCACCCTTCTGGACCCATGAACACCGTGGTGTGACGCTGGAAAAAGGCGTCAAGTATATCGCCACCACCTGGGTGATCTTCGCCTGATCCCGATGCACGACACAGCGGCCTTTTTTCCATGACGGCAAACCTGAGCTACTCGATCATCACGCTGCTGACACTGGTCTGTGCACTGACCTATGCGTTTGAAATCATCTTCGGCCTCGCCGGCACGATCATGATGCTGTTGATCATGAGCTATTTCGTCGATACCAAGACACTGGTGGTCTACTCCACGCTGCCTCAGCTGATGGTCGCCGGTATCGGCCTGTGGCGCTCACCCAACACGGTCGAGTTCAGGTTCCTGGCAGGCATGCTTGGCTTTGCGCTGCTCGGTTCACTGGTCGGCATCTACCTGTTCTACCTGATCCCGTTGAAACTGTTTGAAATTCTGCTTGCCATCGCGATCACACTGTTTGGCGCCTACCTGGTGTCCGCACAGCGACGTATGCGCTTCGGCCGCCTGTTACGCGCGTTGCTGGACTTCACCGCCGGCCTGTCGCAACAGCTGTTCGGTATCAGCGGTCCGATCGCGATGACCAGGATCATGGGCAGTGTCGACGGAAAGACCGCGATACGCAATTATGCACTCGCCTTTTTCCTGTCGCTGAACCTGCTGCGTCTCGCTTCCTACCTGTGGCAAAGCAGTTTTTCCGCGCGGCCGGCACTGCTCAGCGACAGTATCCTGCTGGCGATGGCCGTTTCTGCGCCGGTGCTGCTCGTGACCTTGCTGGCAGCCAACCACCTGCACTTCCGGGTGAACGAAAATGTATTCAAAAAAACCGTATCGTGGATTATATTGCTGGGCGGGCTGCAGCTGCTGTACCAGGCGATCTATTCATGAACGAGACGATACAGGACAAAGACAATGATGCTACACATTCCCGCCGTCATCGACACCGCGCAGTTGAAAATCATGCAGACTGCGTTGCAGCAGGCTGACTTTGTCGATGGCCGGCTGAGTGCCGGCCCGACCGCCAGGCAGGTCAAACACAATCAAGAACTGGACCCGGGCGGCCGCATCGCCTCCGATCTTGGCAAGATCATGGTCGGCAACCTGTACAACAACGAAACCTTCAGAAAGGCTGCACTGCCCTACCGGATCGCCGCGCCATTGTTTGCCCGCTATGACAAGTCGATGCACTATGGCGAACATATCGACGATCCGGTCATGGGCGGCGACACTCAACGCTTTCGCTGCGACCTGGCGGTCACCTTGTTTCTGAACGACCCGCAAGACTACCAGGGCGGTGAGCTGGTGGTACGCACCCCGTTCGGCGAGCAGCGCTGCAAGTTTCCGGCAGGGGATATAGTGCTCTATCCGGCCTCCAGCCTGCACCAGGTCGCCGCCATCGAATCGGGCCAACGCCTGGTCGGTGTCGCGTGGGTGCAAAGCATGGTACGTGACCCGGCCAAACGCGAGATCCTGTACGACCTGGCCAATGCCAGGGACCAGCTGGCGGGCGACGAGACGCAGGCCGATGCGTTTTCCCAGGTCGACCACGCCTACACCAACCTGGTGCGTATGTGGGCCGAGGTCTGAACGTGGCGATTCTTCTACACACGATTTTTTCATACCGCGTCAGAGCCGTCGCAGTAGAAGGGTGGTGAGCAATGCGGGCTAGCGGGCCGGTCTGAATCCCAATGCAACTGAATTGATACAATAACGCAGGTGGGTCGGTGGCGGTCCGTCTTCGAACACATGACCAAGATGGGCGTCACAGCGGCTGCACAGCACTTCGACCCGGAGCATGCCATGACTCTGATCACGCACCTCGGTCACCGCCTGTGGTTCGATGACTTGATAGAAACTCGGCCAGCCTGAACCGGAATCATATTTATGTGCCGAGCTGAACAGCTCCGCGCCACAGCACACGCAGGTAAACACACCGGGCTCTTTGAACTCGTTGAACCGTCCGCTGAACGGTGGTTCGGTTCCCTTGCAGCGGCATATCTCGTACTGCTCTTCAGTCAGCTCCGACTGCCACTGTGCCTCGCTTTTTTCAACCTTGTCCGTCAATACCATCCTCCTGCCGCTGCGGGCTAGGAGCGCCGGCAAAGGCGCTCCCGAGCCGAAAATCAATATCCGCCTTTACGCATGCTTTCCGGCACCCCGGCG
>JALUUZ010000467.1 GCA_027021095.1 Gammaproteobacteria bacterium | reverse complement strand
TAATATCATAAACTTCTTGGTTGATTCTTAACAGGTTTTCATACAACAGGTTCTTTACAGAGATCCAGACCATATGTATTCAACAAGCGCGAAACCGGACGCTGCGGATAAGGGAATGTCGTTTATTCGTTTGCTGGGCTTTAAGGCGGATCCCTTTGCGGCGCAGGTGGACAACGCCGCGTGTTATCTGAACGAAGAGAACCTGGACAACCTCGAGCTGCTGGAGAGCCTGCTGCAGCAGACCGCACACCTGGTCGTCGTGTCCGGTCCGGCCGGGATCGGCAAGACGGTCTTCCTGGAGCAGTACGCGCACCGTTCACGGCACAAAAAGAACCTGGTCAGGCTTACACTGCATGCAAAGACCGATTCCGAACGGTTACTCGACCTGATCGCTGCCGGGCTGCAGCTGCCAGCCGGCCTGAGTGTCGGCGACCTGGCCGATGAACTGTTTCGCAAGTCCGGTACACAGTCACACAACAGCGTGCTGCTGATCGACAATGCACAGCATATTTCACCGTCCTGTCTGCAGATGCTGGTCAACCTGAACCGCGGCTGCGGACCGTTGTTGAACATAGTCCTGTTCGCCAGGCCGGAGATCTGTGACAAATTTCAGTCCGAGCAATCGGCGGTTTCGATCGGTAACAATGCACATTTACTGAATATCCGTCCGTTGACCAAGACGCAGACCGCGGAGTATATCGAGTGGCGCCTGCAGGCGGCAGGCGTGGAAACCCCTTTTGCACTGACCGATGTCGAGGTGGCGAGGATTTACCAGCAGTCACAGGGAATCCCGGCACGCATCAACCAGGTTGCAAAGAAGGTCTTTGTGTCCAGGCAGTTCAGGCTGAAGTTGCGAAAGCTTGCCGGGCATGACAGCCAGGCCGGCGGCTTTTTGGACTGGTTGACCCATTCGTCGCTGGTGTTCAAGCTGCTTGCGCTGATGCTGGTAGCCGGGTTGCTGTTGGGTGGGTACGCTGTCTACATGGGCTTGTCCGGTAGCGCGGCGCCCGACGCCGGGGTTCACCCGCATCCGCAGGTGGCACAAGTCGCGGACAACGACGGCCGAACGCCGCAGTCGAAAAAGGGTACCGTGATACCGCCGGGGTTCGACCAAGGCCTGTATACAGTCGATTTCAACAAGCCGCCGTTGCTGGTTCCGGACAAGGCGGGCAAGCCGGTGCCGGCACGGCACAGTGCCGCCCGGACCGTGGTAAGGGATTTCAGCCGCCAGGGGCTGGCCGTGGCACGCCTGGTCACTGCCTTGGCGGTGCCGCACGCGCGTGGCCGGCTGCGCGTGGCCGGCCACGCGCGGTTGTCGCAGCAGGCCGGCAGCCGCCTGCAGGATGCCGACTGGATCAAGCACCAGGATCCCCGCAGCTATACGATACAGCTTCTGAGTGCCAGGAAGCGGCGGACCCTGGCACGGTATGCAAAGAAGTATGGTTTTGGCTCGGGGACCGCGGTCTACACCGTGCGTGTCAGCGGGAAAAAGTGGTACGTACTGGTCAGCGGCGTCTACGGTTCGCGGACCCAGGCCTACCAGACCCTGGCAAGGCTGCCGCGCGCGGTTCGCGCCGACAGGCCATTGATCAGAAAACTCTATTATACGCAACGGGATATACGGCGAGGTAA
>JALUUZ010000466.1 GCA_027021095.1 Gammaproteobacteria bacterium | reverse complement strand
GCAGCCTGGCCGAAAGCGGCGTTCAGTGCCAAAAAGATCGACGCGGCAGTCAAGGCGGCCATGGGCAGCGCGAGCATGACCAACAGCAACAAGATCAAGATCAAGGCGCCGCCGATCGCCGAAAACGGTGCCGAGGTGGGGATCACCGTTTCCTCGACCCTGCCGAGTGTCGATTCCATGTCGATCCTGGTGAAGAAAAACGCTGCGCCGATGGCCGGGAATTTTGTGTTGAAAGGTGCGGACCCGTTTATCCGTACACGCATCAAGATCGCACAGACTTCAGACGTGATCGCCGTCGTCCGTTCCGGTGGCAAACTGTTTACCACCAAGCGCGAAGTCAAGGTCACGATCGGTGGTTGCGGCGGTTAAAGCCTGCTCATCACCGTCTTAGCGAATCGATACACAAGAGGAAACAGTTATGTCAGCAAAACATAGAGCAAGAGCCACCGCCAAAGGGGGCAAGACCGTTGTCAAGGCAATCATCAACCATCCGATGGAGACAGGGTTGCGTAAAGACAAGAAAACCGGGAAGAAGATTCCGGCCAATTATATCCAGGAGCTGATCGTCAAGCACAATGACAAAGAAGTCCTGGTGGCCAACTGGGGGCCGGCGATCTCCAAGAACCCGCTGATCCACTTCACTTTCAAGGGCGGTTCTCCAGGCGACAAAATCGTCATGTCCTGGAACGACAGCACCGGGAAAAAAGACTCACTGACTACCATCGTCAAGTAAGTTTTTTGTCACGGTACCTGATGCTTTCTTCCCTGGCTGTTTCGGCAGCAGGGGAGAAACGTATCCGGCCTCTCATTCTTACCATCCTGGTACGGCGGTGCGTACAACGTGTGGTGCGTACAACGCACCCTACTTTGGTGCATGATATTTTCTTGCTATAAATCCTTTGGTGCACTGCGTGCACCGTCACAAAGAGGTAGGGTGCGTCGTACGCACCAGCACCAAGGTAAATCAAATGGTATCACGTGGTGATTCTTCTACATGCGATTCTTCCATGCCGTGTCATGGTCCATATATTGGTGCGCACCCTTGCTCCGTTTCGCGACGACTACAGCTTCTTTAACGCCTGGTTGAGCTTGTACTCTATTATTTTCTTATAGTTCAGGCAGATGCTTGTCTGCAGATGTGAGCGGTCCTGCTGTTGTGTAAACAGGCGTGAGACCTCGATATCGGTGATATAGATCGGGTACTTCTCGGTCGATTGACGGTGTTCGAGTACATAACGCGCTACTTCCATCAAAACCTCCTCACCGTATTCCAGCGACGAAAATTCGCGTCCGTCACAGAACAAGCTGAATACCGAACCCGGCTTGTCCGAGATATCACCGATCACCTGGATATTGAAGTAGTCACTGGCAGTGTCCGACAGTTCGATTTCGACGGGTTTCAGCACATAGCTTCCGTTACGCTTGCGCAGTACCTGAAAACTGCGTATGTCCTGGGAAATGGTTTTTTCGGGGTTGCTCGTGCATGCAGTCGCGTTGAAACGCAGAATCGC
Organism: Gammaproteobacteria bacterium; assembly: GCA_027021095.1. Lineage (GTDB taxonomy): Bacteria > Pseudomonadota > Gammaproteobacteria > SZUA-21 > SZUA-21 > SZUA-21. The sequence goes on along the minus strand of JALUUZ010000466.1, from coordinate 6,210 downwards.
TGTGGACAGGAACTTGATATAGGGTTCGAGCAGTGAACGTTTGGAAAAGTACTCGGCCGACTGATGAAACAGGCAGCCTTTTTCATCCAGAATCCACACCTCCGCCTTGCGTTCATGGCGCTCAAAAAAGATCTGTACTCTGTTCGGCAGGCTCTGCTTGAAGATCACTGGCAGCACGCTGGAGCGCATCGCGTAGCGGTCGAAGACGACCTGGTTGAAACGGCTGCGTGGCTGGCCCAGCGCCTCGATCAGTTCTGCCTTGTTACGTGTTCGCTGGTAGGTCATCAGGCCGTCCTGGTTCTTCAGCAGGTAATAGTCGGTGCCGACGTTGATTACGTATTGCAGCAGTTCACGTGCCGGTGCGTGACAAAGCACTTTGACGATATCGTAATACAGTTGTTGCACCCGGTTGGCGATCAGGTTGCCGCGGCTGGATGAAAAGCTGAAGACCTTGACCTTGGGCGGCACGTGTTGTTCATTCAGCGGTGACCAGTTCAGGTACTCGATCAGGCAGTCCATCAGCGCATTGGGGCCTGAAAAATGCGAGACAAATATCTCCCCCCAGCTGTCGACGGTAAGCATCTCCACTGAGTTGGCGAGGTTTTTCCAGATGCCGCCATAACTCAGTGCATCAGAACGGTTGGAGGTCAGGTGTACACCACGTGCGGTATGTGAAGACAGTGGATCTTCACCCAGGTTGATAAACAAGGCCGCGGACTTCAAGTGTACCGTGTTCTTGAACTCCAGCATGTCCGGTTTTTCGACCCGGTGATCGGGAAACAGTTTTTTGAAGGTTTCGATGACCGCCAGCAGCTCGCGCGAATCGCTGTGCTGATTGTTGGCATGCAGCGTTACCAGTGTCTGTGGCCCGATCAGGCTGTTGAAATGGCACCATGCCACCAGTTCGATCATGCTCTGGCAACGTTTCAATGGCTTGGGTTCGGCTTCCATGGTGAAATCATAGTCTTGCCGGTAGAGCGTCCAGGAAATCCGTTGTTTGTTTTTGCGCACGACAAAACTCAGCCTTTCTTCGGCCAGGTTGGCAGAGATGCCGGGATTGAGCAACTCGATCTTGCCGGTCTTGCGCTCGAACGCGGCATACAGTCTGCGGCCGAGAAGATTCAGGTCCTCATTGTCGATATAGGACTCAGTCGCATTGGAGCGTACGAACTCTGACAGCATCCGGTAGGAGCGGGTCAGTTCCCGGACGAGGCTGTTGCGTTCGGCAACCACGCGGTCGACTTTCCATTGCGCGCGCGCATCCAGTTCCCTGAGCAGGTCGTCCTGCCAGCCCCACTGCTTGACCAGTGACAGCAGCTGTTCTGTCTTGGCGGTCAGGTGTTTCGGGTTGACAGTGCTGATTTTTTTGTTCGCCTTGAAATAGAAGCAACGCCTGGCCAGCTCGCAGCGTTCGGGCTCGCCGAGTCCAAGCAGGTAGGCCTCCACTTTGTTGCACATCAACACATAGGGGTCGAGCTCCTGCAGGTTGACGTTGCCGGCGTAGACGAGTTTCTTGTAGACGGTACAAAGCAGGGTCATTTCCGGGTATTCACTGGCATAGCTTTCGATCAGCAACAGCTTTAGAATCGACTTATAGGGTGAAGCGATGGCCTTGTTCAGTTGCCACAGTGCAGCACCGAAGAATTCCTCGGCTGGAATTTCCATCAACGGACCGAAGTCCAAGAACTCTAGTTCCGACACGATTTTCTTTTTGACCAGGGATTTCAGGTGCTGGTAGTAGTCGATCGAACGCGATGGCGGTACCAGCCACCAGGCCGGGTACTTACCAGCCAGCAGCAGGCCGGTGCGGTAGAACTCTTCGAGCAGCAGGTTGAATTGCGCGCTGCCACTGCTTTCGTTCGACAGGGCCTGGGTCTTGCCTTCGCGAAAGTCGGCAACGTCCATGGTGAAGAAAGTGACTTCCAGTCCGAGTTCTGCCGCCCATTGGCTGATCAAATCGCATTTCTGGTTCAGGTAGCCAACCTGTTCCTGGTTCAGTTCGCTGCGGTGACAGACCCAGATATCAAAGTCGCTTTTTTCGTTGTACGCGATCGTACCGCTGCTGCCGATCATATACAGAGCCTGTATGTTGTACAGGTGCATCGCGCGGCGTTGGTACTTGAAGTCTTTGTTGAGCCTTGCTGCCTCTTTCAGCAGGCGCTTGGAGACCGAGTAGTCCGCGATGCCGGCCGGGGTGGCCTCCGAGACATAGCCGGGTAAGGCCGGGTGATTGATATGAAACAGCAGTGGCAGCAGGTCGACGAAAATCCGTTGGCGTTTTTTCAGCGCATTTCGTGCCATGACCAGGCGGTCGTGGTTAAGTGCCAGAAAGCGCTTGCGGATTACACGCGCATCCGTTGTGGACTTTCCTTTTTGCGTGAATTGTCTTGCCAGGTTAGCCATACAAATCATATCGGCAACCGGCCTTTAATCTGAAAAGCGGGAAAAAATCGGAAATGTGACGGAGTCGCCGGTCAGTCGCAGACCTTGTGCAAGGTTCCGTGCCGGTCCAGCAGGTAACGGTCCAGGTCGTCAGCGACAAACAAGGTCCCGGAGTAGATTTGCCGTGCCTCGGTAAAGATCGGGTTCGCTGCCTGCGGCCCGGGGCGCGAATACCGCGGGCTCAGGTGGGTCAGCACCAGGTTTTTCAGGCCTGTGTCCTGCGCAAAGCCTGCCACCCTTGCGGCGGAACAATGCTGGGCTGACGGGCCGACTTTTTGTAGTGTTTCTTCGGTATAGGTGGCTTCATGGACCAGTACCTGTGCTGTCCGGCAGGCATCGGCCAGCAGCTCCGGCGTATCGTTGTCGCCAGCCACGATCACACTGCGCGGTGGCCCGCCAGGTTCGAGAAAATCCTTGCCGCAGAGTTTTCTGCCATCGGCAAGCAGGACCGTCTCGCCTTTTTTCAGCCGTCCCCACTCAGGCCCCGGCGGGATGCCAAGTGCGTTGAGCTTCTCCGTGTTCAAATGTGAGGACGCAGCATTGTGTGTAAACTGGTAGGCAAAGCTCGGTACCCGGTGCGACAGCGCGATGCTGCGTACCTGTAAGTGGTCTATGTTCAACAACTGCGCCGGCCGATCGACCGTGTGGAAATGCAGTGGGTAGGTCAGGTAGAGCTGGGTATGCTCGATGGTGGCGGAGACGAATTCAGCGATGCCTGGTGGACCAAAGACCGTCAGCGGCTCAGTCCGGCCTGACATCGAGGCCTGTGCCAGCAGGCCTGGCAGGCCATAACAGTGGTCGCCATGCACGTGGGTGATAAAAACGGCCTGCAGGTGCATCACCGAATAGGCGGTGCGTTGAAGCCTGTGCTGTGTCGCCTCGCCACAATCGACCAGGTACCAGTGTTTACCATCGCCCGGCGTGACAGCCAGCGCAGACAGGTTGCGTGTGCCGGTCGGAACGCCGGAGGAAGTGCCGAGAAAAGTGAAATTCATTTTAAGCCTGCGCGCTCCTCGATCGCGAAAGCCACCCCCTTGCTCCGCCTCGCGACGAACGGTGGTGAGCAATGCGGGCTAGCGTTTTCATCGTGAGGTGCAGTATACAATATCATCGTACGTTTGGGTATCGATGCAGGCTGTGTACGCGCCAGCATGCCGAACCCTATTTTTCAAAATGATTTTTCTTTGTCGCTGTCCGTCGTACCGGTTCCGGTCACCGGAACTTTGAGTGTGTGGCTATCAAGAGAACGCCCCTAGTGCCGTTATGCATAGAGTGGCGTCCCGGTTCGTAGAGGCAGGTATGTCGAGTCTAGCTCGCATTTCTCACCACACTTCTACTGCGACGGCGCCCGTTCGCTGGAGAATGGATTTTGCGGAAATCCGCGAAAGGCCGGTAAATCACAAGTTGGTCGAGGACTGAGGACAGTAACTAGTGAAAAAAATAGGTTTTTCCAGGCTTGGGTTTCAGAGTAAGAGCCTGATACTGCTGGGCGGGATACAGCTTGTCGTGCTGAGTGTGGTGGTGTTGGCAGCCACCCGCTTCTATTACCATGAGGAGTCTGAACATACCCGAGAGACATTCAAGAAACTGGCGCACAGCCTGGCGGTCATGGTCAGTGACACACTCTCTGCCAGTGATCGTGTCACCTTGCGCCGAAAGGTTACAACGGTATTTCGTGAAAACGATTTGGCGTATCTAAACGTGCTCGACAGTAGTGGGCACAAGCTCGTCAGTATGGGCATGCCGGGCGGCAAGGTGGGCAGGCGTGCCACGGCCACGGATTTTCAGCATGCGTTGGCCAGTGGGAAATTGTACAGGGTCGTAGACCCGATCAGGTTGAATGGCAAAGTATTGGGTTCGGTCGAGCTGGGTGTGGACCTGGCGGAAGTGCGTAAGGAACTGGGCGGGCTTGCCGTGTACGCACTGCTTGCTGTGTTGAGTATCGTTGCGGTAATGACGCTGCTGATGTATCTCATCCTGCACCTGATCACCCGGAATATGAAAAACCTGAAACAGGCATTCGCCGGCCTGGTGCAGGGTGAAGCCAGTTTTTCGATCCGATTGAATCTCAAAGGAGAGGACGAGTTCTCGCAGATCGGTGTTTTCTTCGATTTGTTCATGACTCAGATCGAGGAATTGGCTCAGGGAGTTCTGTCGCTGGCCGACGGCCTGTCGAAGGCCGCGCATCGTACCCAGGAGGTAACGATCACTACCAGCGACGCGGTGGAAAGGCAGGCCAACGCAATCAATGATTTTGCACGCAGCGTGGACCAGATGGCACAATCCAGTGCGCGGGTCAATCAGCAGATCACGCATACCTCGGAGCAGATCGCCGGCGCGCAGGACAAGGCCCAGAACGGTTATACGGTCGTCGAAACCGCGCTGCAGGGAATGCAGTCACTGGTGTCCGGCATGCAGGGGCTGGAAACGACGGTAACGCGGCTGGCGAGCCGTCACGCCGATATCCGCCAGGCGCTGGAAATGATCGAGAATATTGCCGCGCAGACCAACCTGCTGGCGTTGAACGCGGCGATCGAGGCGGCGCGTGCCGGCGAGAACGGGCGCGGCTTTGCAGTGGTGGCCGACGAGGTGCGCAGCCTGTCACTGCGCACGACCGAAGCAACGGGAGAGATACAGGGCCTGCTCGAATCGATCTGCGCCGACAGTGAAGAGGCGGTACGCACCATGGGGCAGAGCATGGAACATTCGAAGGAAAACCTGTCGCGTGTCGACGAGTCAGGAAAGACATTCAAGACGATTGCTGCTACCTTGACACAGACACTGGAGCACAGCCAGAACAGCGCCGAACTCGCCGCACAGCAGCAGGCACTGGCGCAGCAGATTCACGACCGTATTTCTGAAATCAACGAGAACATAGGCCAGCTGGTGGCGATAGCGCGGCAGAATATTTCCGACAACAGCGACCTGAGCCAGTACTCGGTCCAGTTGGCGAGCCTGGCCGGCGGCAAGAATTACAACAAGAAAGCGGATGATGACGGTGTTGGCGAGGATTCGGTGGAGCTTTTTTAGCTTCGGGATATGTTTGGTGCATCGTATTTCTTTGTCGTAAATTCTTTGGTGAGAATGGTGCGCACGGCGCACCCTACTTTGGTGCATGACATTTTCTTACTGTAAATCCTTTGGTGTGCTGCGCACACCGCCACGATAGGACGGGATACATCATATATCCCAACCCCAAGCCAAATCGTATTTCGTCACGTGGCGATCCTTCTACACACGATATTTTCATACCCAAAGCCCTTGGTGTGCTTCGCGCACGACGAGGCAGGGTGCGTTGTACGCACCACCACCACGATAAATTGAATCACATTACGTGGTCGTTCTTCTACTACACACGCTCCTTCCGGACCGCATCGGGATTTATCCCCGTTGCAGCGCCGGAAGCGCTACTTTGAGATTTCTACCCGGACCAGCTTACCTTCGCGGAGTTCATAGTAGTGTTGCTTGACCGTGATACGGCCGCTGACGACCGAGTAGGTGGGCATATAGAGCAGATCGCGGTTGTTCAGCCTGATCACCCTGGGCTGCAGTTGTCTAAGCGCGGCCTTGGTCAGGGTCTTGTAGAGCTGGTTAGGATAAGGGTTCCATTCCGCGGTTTTCTTTACCGCACCGGTTTCCGGCTCGATCCGGTAGATAAAGTAGGCCTTGCCGGTAGCCACCACGAAGACCGAGTCATTGATTTTGCTGACGACCACGCTGCCCTGTTGCGTAACGGCCGCCTTGTCCGGCTTCTTGTGTTTAGCAGCC
>JALUUZ010000465.1 GCA_027021095.1 Gammaproteobacteria bacterium | reverse complement strand
CACAGCGCCTGCACGCCTGCGAGCGTGCCTTGTGCAAGAACGACGGTATGCCGATGAACATCTCGAAGGCACTGAAGAAATCGATCGGCGCGCGCGACCAGGCACTGTTCGAATCCCTGCTCGATGCACTTTACAGCGAATTGCAGGCGTTCCAGCAACGCCTGGCACGGCACACCACCTGGCATTTGTCACGTGCATGGATCATTGCCGGCAGCCGTCTGCTGTCCTGCTTCCAGACATTGAAGAAACAACGCCGCTACCTGGACTTCGCCGACCTTGAATGGAAAACCTGCAAGCTGTTGAACCATGAAGACAACGCCTTGTGGGTGCAATACAAACTCGATCAGCGGATCGATCACCTGCTGATCGACGAGTTCCAGGACACCAATCCGACACAATGGCGGATGCTGCTGCCGTTGCTCGAAGAACTGGCTGCCGGGGAACAGCAGCGCGCGCGCAGCGTGTTCCTGGTCGGTGACGAAAAACAGTCGATCTACCAGTTCCGCCGCGCCAACCCGGAGCTTTTTTTCAAGGCTTCCGACTGGCTCGCGCAACACCTGGGCGCGCGCAAAGCCAGCCTGGCGATGTCAAGACGCTCCTCCCCCGCCATTATCGAAGCAGTCAACCTGCTGTTCGACACCGAGGCGGGCCGACAACATATGCCCGCTTATGAGCGACACACGGCATTCCATACCGGGCTGTGGGGCGCGGTCACCCTGCTGCCGCTGCTGGAGCGTCCCGGCACCGAGGAGCCAACCCGGTTCCGCAACCCGCTGCATGAACCCCGGCAGGACAACCGTCAACTGCACTTCCAGAACGAAGCCAGGCAGATTGCTGAAACCATTACCGGCCTGGTGGAGACCGGCACGCGTATCGAAGACCAGGGGCGGGTACGCAGCGTGGACTATGCCGACATCCTGATCCTGGTCAGAAAACGCACCCATGTCCACCATATCGAACACGCGCTGGCCGAATACGGCATCCCGTTTCTGAGTGCTGACCGCGGCACACTGCTCGAGTGCCTGGAAATACGTGATCTATGCTGCCTGCTGGAAATCCTGCTGTCGCCCTATGACAACCTGAAACTCGCGCAGGTACTGCGCTCACCCTTGTACGATGCGACCGAAGACGAACTGCTGCAGCTGGCAGCCGTCGACCTGGAACAGGACGAACACAGCGGTAACAGCTGGTACCACCGGTTACAACGGCTGGCACCGACACTGCAGGCGGACTCCTCACTGTCTCTCGCCTGGCAGCAGCTGAGCCACTGGCGCCGGCTCGCCGGCAGCCTGCCGGTACACGACCTGCTCGACCGGATCTATGACGAAGCCGATATCATCGACTGTTACCTGCGGCATTTTCCGCCCGCACTGGGCAACAGAGTCAGCAGTAATTTTGCACGCTTTATCGACCTGGCGCTGAACCTGGACGGCGGGCGCTTTCCAAGCCTGATGCATTTTATCCAGTACATCAAGATCCTGCGCAGCAGTACAGACGATGCCCCGGACGTTCCACCTGCCGGCGAGCAGGAACGCCGCGTCTCGGTGATGACCATTCATGCCGCCAAGGGACTGGAGGCCCCTGTCGTGTTCGTCGCAGACACCACCAGCACAGGTGCCAGGGCAGCGGCATACGATGTCATCGTACGCTGGCCGGCGGACCAGGAACGACCGACCGACTTTTTCGTTACCCAGGGCAGGCAGCGATGCATCGACTGGATCGAGAGGATTCGTGAAGAGCGTGAACACAATGAAACACGCCAGGAAATGAACCTGCTGTACGTGGCGCTGACCCGGGCCAGGCAGTATCTCTACCTGTCGGGCACATTGCCTGCTGCAAAAGGCAAACAGGAAGCCAAGGGCTGGTACGCGCTGGTCAAGAACGCACTCCAGGATCGGTGCGAGACCGTCGATGGCAGCCTGGTGATGCGTTTTGGCGAGCCAGCGCCACTGAGCAGTACGGCAGAACCGGCCCAGGCAGCTGAACACCAGGCCGTGCAAGCCACGACCGGGCTGGACAGACTGCCTGCAGCACCCGCGGCGCCACCGCAGCCAACACTGTCACCGAGCGCGACGGCGGAAACCCCGACTGCAACAGCACACACTGCGGAAACGGACGACGATGCACAGGTACGCGGCGTCACGGTCCACTACATGCTCGAACTGCTGAGTGAACGGCCACGGCTTTCACAACAGGAACTCTTTAACCTCGTGTTGCGGCGTCCCGGCCTTTGCCAGGACACGGCTCTGCTCGAACACTACCACCAGGAAGTCACAACAGTACTGCAGGCATCGGCGCTGCAGCGGTTCTTCGACTCATGCCGCTACGACCAGGCCCACAACGAGATTCCGGTGCATTTCGAATACAAGGGCCACAAGGTGACCGGCATTATCGACCGGATCGTCGTACACGGCGGCACGGTCTCGGTCATCGACTACAAAACCCACCAGTCGGCGGCACGACAGATCGAAACCCTGTGCGAAAAATACCGCCGGCAAATGCAGCTCTACGTGCAGGGCGTACGCCGGCTCTGGCCGGAAAAAAAGGTCGAAGCGGTACTGCTGTTTACCACGATCGCCCGGGCGATCACACTGGATGAATAAGGTGCATCGCACACACCAGGTGATACTCCGGGCCGCATTGCTCACCAGGCTTCCACTGCAACGGTCCAGGCGTGCCCGGCCGGATTATTTGGCGGTCACCTTGTTCTTTTCCAGTATCTTGATCAAGCCGTTGGCCGGTACATAACCGGGCACCACGTGACCGTTTTCAAATACGATCGTCGGCGTACCGTTGACCCCCATATCGCGGCCAAGCTGCATAGAACGTGCAACCGGATTCTTGCATAGTTTCATCGGTACCGGTTTCTTCTTTTTGGCGTCGGTCAAGGCCTTGTGGCGGTCCTTGGCACACCATACCGAGACGGATTTAAAATAGCTTGGTGAATTGATACGTGAACGCGGCCATGGCAGGTAGCGTACACGAATACCAAGATTCAGATAGTCCTGAATCTGTGAATGAAACTTCTGGCAATAGTAACACTCGACATCGGTAAACACAGTGATGGTGTGCTTGACCTTGCTCTTGTCAGGTGAAAAGATGATCATGTCCTTCTCATCGAGTTTACCGATCACTTTTGCACGGACGCTGCCCGCCGCTTCGGCAGTGAGGTTTTTCCCCTGCTTTAGATCGAGCACTGCACCATTGAAAAAATAACGCCCGTCCTTGGTGATATAAAATACACGCGGCCCGAGATTGACCTGGTAAAGACCCGGTACCGGTGACTTGATGATGTCGTTCCTGCTGATATCGGTTTTCTTGGTAAACTTGATCAAGGCTTGCTTGATCACTTGGAATTCCTGGTCCGGAATCGCTGAAGCAGGCAGTGTATACCCGATCGCAGTGACAAAGAAAACGCTCAACAGCTTGACAGATAGAATACGAATCATTGAATTGCCCTGAATTGTTAAGTATAAATTATAACTTGGATGTCCTTGAATGACCGATCGAGGAAGAAACCAGCTCTACCCTACAAATAGTTGTGAAACAGCTTTCGATCCCCAGTGCTGTTATTATGACACTAATTGCTGAAGAATGTTCGCTGTTTCTGCCTGAAACCTGTGCCGCACTCTCAACCACGCGGGTGATGCCTGGCATGCATCGTTTTGAGCCGCTCGCGGGCGATATGGGTATAAATCTGCGTGGTCGAAAGATCGCTGTGGCCGAGCAACATCTGTACAACCCGTAAATCAGCACCGTGATTCAGGATATGCGTGGCAAACGCATGCCGCAGCGTATGCGGTGACAGGGGCTTGCTGATTCCAGCCTGCTGTGCGTAGCGCTTGATCAGGTACCAGAACCCCTGCCGGGTCAACGCGCCCCCTTTGCGTGACGGGAACAATACGCTGCAGGATGCCTGCTTCAACAACTGCGGCCGGCTGCGCGCCAGGTACTGCTCCAGCCAGTCGACCGCCGTCTCACCCAAGGGCACCAGGCGTTCCTTGCCGCCCTTGCCCAGCACGCGGATGACTCCCTGCTGCAAGTTAAGCTGATCCAGCGTCAGCCCCACCAGTTCACTGACACGCAGGCCGGTCGCGTACAAGGTTTCGAGCATCGTTCGGTCACGGTGTTTTTCCGGGGTCTCGGCACTGACACATTCGAGCAAGGCCTCGACCTCTGCCTCGGTCAATGTCTGCGGCAAGGCACGGCCGATTTTCGGTGCCGCGATCCGGGCACTGGGATCGGCCTGCAACCGGCCCTGCTGCAACTGGTGCTGATAGAAACGCTTGATGCTCGACAGCAACCGGGCAATGGAGCGGGGGCTGGCGCCGGCGGCGGTACGCTGCGACAAAAAAGACAACAGGTCCCCGGCCTGCGCGTCCAGCAGCGACACCCCCGTCTTGTCGAGATAGACTGACAGCGCGGTCAAGTCACTGCGGTAGGCATTCAGCGTATTCCGGCTGAGTCCCGCCTGCATCCACAATGCATCGATAAACGCATCGATCTGTTGCGGCACCGGGTTTAACGACATGGACATCTCCTGGTTGCAGGCAGCCGCACGGTCAACCGGCACAAGTCCAAGAGAACTTTTCTTTAACCATACAAATCAGCCTGTTACAAGATCAGGGCAAGGTAAGACAATGACCGGCAGGCACGGCCGCAACAAGCGGACTGTGGCGGTAAGCCGGTGTTCCAGGTAAATCGGAGTTTCCTTTAATATACCAATCATTATAATGGTGGCAAAATGGAGAGCAAGTCATTGAGCAGTTCATACGCAGCTTCGGGCGGACAGGTCAGTCAAATCGTTATCGGTATTCTCGAAGAACTGGCGCATGAACTCTATCCCAAAAGACACAGGTTTGCGATCGAGCCTGAAACCCTGCTGGAGCAGCAACTCGGCATCGACAGCCTGGCACGTATGGAGTTGCTGAACCGGCTCGAAAAAGCCTTGCACAGCCGGCTGGATGAAGAAGCGCTGTTAAGTACCGAGACGGTCGGCGACCTGATCCGGCTGTGCAGCACACAGGGCAGACCCGAAACCACCGCGTCCAAGACCGGCCTGCCGGAACCTGAACAGGTTTCGCGCCACCAGGGCTTTCCGGAACAGGCACAGACACTGGTCGAGGCACTGGCCTGGCACAAGGAAAAGCAGCCTGACAACGCCTGTGTCTATTTGTATACCGGCGACATCGACCAGCCGGAAATCATCACTTACCGTGCATTGTGGAATGGCGCTTACCGCGTCTGTGCCGGCATCCGCGGCCATGGCGTCGGACCTGGCGAAGCGGTGGCGCTGATGTTTCCGACCGGCAAAGAATTTCTGTATTCTTTTTTCGGTGTACTGATGGCCGGCGCCGTGGCAACACCCATCTACCCCCCTTTCCGGCTGGCACAGATCGAGGAACACCTCAAACGCCAGACCGGTATCCTCGAAAATTCGCAGGCTGTACTGCTGATCTCGGCGCCGGAGGCCAAGCAGGTAGGTGTCTACCTGAAAGCCCGGCTGCCAAAGCTGCTCGATGTGGTGACCTTCGACGAACTGAGTATTACCCGCGAAGCCGGCATCATTCAACGCGAAACACAGGATACGGCGTTTATGCAGTACACTTCCGGCAGCACCGGTAACCCGAAGGGCGTGGTGCTGTCGCACGCCAACCTGCTGGCCAATATCCGCTACATGGGCAAAACGCTGAAAGTAACGGCGGATGACGTCTTTGTCAGCTGGCTGCCGCTGTATCACGACATGGGACTGATCGGGGCCTGGCTCGGCAGCCTGTACCACGGCTTCCCCTTGGTGCTGATGCCACCGCTGTCGTTTATCGCACGTCCGTACCGCTGGCTGCAGGCACTCAGCCGCCACCGTGGCACGCTGTCAGCCGGGCCCAACTTTGCATTCGAAATCAGCACCAGGAAAATCCGTGACGACGAGATAGCGGGCATCGACCTCAGTGCAGTACGCGTGCTGTGCAACGGCGCAGAGCCGATTCATTACCAGACGCTGGAAAAATTCAGCACCCGCTTTGCCGCCTATGGGCTGGACCCCGGGGCCATCTGCCCCGTCTACGGGCTGGCCGAGTCGTCGGTTGGCCTGGCCTTCCCGCCACTGCGGCGCGGACCAAAGGTCGATACCATCGACGCCGACAAATTCTACCGCAAACGCATCGCCGTACCCGCGGACAGTGACACGGCCAATGTCCTGCATATCGTCGCCTGTGGCTACCCGCTGGCCGACCATGAGGTCAGGATCGTCGATGACAAGGGCCGGGAACTGGCCGAACGCCAGGTCGGCAGACTGCAGTTCCGCGGCCCTTCGGCGACCCGGGGTTACTTCCGTAATCCCGAGGCCAATGCCGGGCTGTTTGAACAGGGCTGGCTGAACTCCGGCGACTTTGCCTACATCGCCGAAGGCGAGATCTATATCACCGGCCGTGCCAAGGACATGATCATCCGCGCCGGGCGCAATATCTATCCCTATGAACTGGAGCAGGCGATCGGCGAAATCGACGGTGTACACAAAGGCAATGTCGCGGTATTCAGCAGCCTCGACAAGGAACAGGGCACGGAAAAACTGGTCGTGCTCGCGGAGTCGCGTGTCCGCGACCCGGACCGGCGCGAGCAGATCAAACAACGTATCCAGCAGATCACGACCGATATCGCGCAGCTGCCCGCAGACGATATCGTCCTTGCACCACTGCGTACGATCCTTAAGACCTCAAGCGGGAAGATCCGCCGCCTCGACTGCAAGCGCCTTTACGAGCAGGGCCTGATCGGCAAGTCCAAGTCCATCCCGCGGCAATACGCCAGCCTGCTGCTCCATGCCACCGGCCCTTACCTGCGGCGCCAGTTGAACAACCTGAAAGAAGTTTTCTACACCGCTTATGCGTGGCTGCTGTGTGCGCTGGCGACGCTGTTGCTGTGGCCGGCAAGCATGCTGATCCCGGGGCGGAAGATTCCGCTCCTGCTGATGAAGGCAGGAATGAAAACCGTGTTGTTTCTGCTCGGTATCCGCTACGAGATCCGCGGCACCGAACATATCCCACGCAACCGTCCGTGTATCCTGGTCTGCAATCACATGAGCTACCTCGACACCTTTGTCCTCGGGCTGGCGCTGACCCCGGACTTCAGCTTCGTGGCCAAACAGGAATTGCAGGATATCTGGTTCGTGCGCGTACTGCTGCGCAAGATGAACACCTTTTTCGTCGAGCGCTTCGACACACACAAAAGTGTCGAAGACTCCAACCAGATCATCGAGGCAACCCGCCACGGCACCTCGCTGGTCTTTTTCCCGGAAGGGACATTTACCCGCGCACCCGGGCTGCGTAACTTCAAGCTTGGTGCGTTTGTCGCGGCCGCCGACGCCGGGGTGCCGATCCTGCCGGCGGCGATCCGCGGTACCCGCTCGATCCTGCGCGGCTCCGACTGGCGTCCGCGGCGCGGCCGGTTTACGATCACCTTCAATCCGCCGATCCAGCCACGAAAAAAAGGGTTCGACGAAGCCGTCCGGCTGCGCAACCTGGCGCGTGACATCATCCTCAAAGACTGTGGGGAGCCGGATCTTGAAGCCTGAGACAGCCTGGACGACATCGTTACCGGGTATCGCCTGCTCGCTCCTGCTGCTGGCCACCGAACCCCCGACAGCACAGACCACACAGCAAACACTACCGATGACACAGCCTCAACAAAACAAGGACACCGGCCAACATAAACTGTCGCACAGGCTGCGCGGCTTGTTCGTCTCGACCAGGATCA
>JALUUZ010000464.1 GCA_027021095.1 Gammaproteobacteria bacterium | reverse complement strand
GCTTGCGGCCTAACGGTGCCTCAGGGTTGCTGGTCAGTGACATTCACGTCTTTTTAGACTACCAGCAGCACGAAGCCTGGACCTGGGAACACCAGGCGCTGGTGCGCGCTCGTGCGTTGACCGGGGATCCGGCACTTTGCAGCCGGTTCGCGCACATCCGCCGCGAGGTGTTGATGCAGCAGCGTGAGCCGGGCAAGCTGCGCCTGGAGGTGCTGTCGATGCGTGAACGCATGCGCCAGCAGCTCGGCAGCAAAGACCCGCAGCATTTCGATATCAAGCATGGTCGTGGTGGCATCACCGATATCGAGTTTATCGTGCAGTACCTGGTGTTACGCCATGCCAGTGAATGCGCGCCGCTGCTGGCATATACCGATGTGTTGCGGCAGCTCGAAACCCTGGTCGAGTTCAAGTACCTGAGCGCCGTCGATGCCCGTTTGCTCACGGATGCCTACCGGGTGTTGCGTTCCGCGCTGCACCGCCTGACCCTGCAGGATCTCCCGGCATTGGCGGAGGCTGGCCAGTTTCTGCTGTACCGCCACGAAACCGAACGCCTGTGGCGCAAAATAATGGAAACCGGCTGACCCGGAGGTGGGCTAATGGCCATATAAACTGAGCATTGTCCCGGGTATTTGCCAAACATCCATGCTAAAGTTTGGTAAAATCGCAACTTCGATGAATGGTTAATTGCAAACAGGAGTGACACGATGTTGATGGCTGACCGGGATGGTGTCATCTGGTTCAATGGTGAACTGGTCCCGTGGCGTGATGCGAAGGTTCATGTGTTGACCCATACACTGCATTACGGCCTTGGTGTTTTCGAAGGGGTGCGTGCTTACCAGGCTGAGAAAGGTACGGCGATTTTCCGGCTCGAGGAGCACACCGACAGGTTGATCAAGTCAGCGCATATCATGGGCATGAAGCTTCCCTATGATGCGCAGCAGATCAACCAGGCGGTCAGGCTGGCTGTGCGCGAGAACAATCTCGAATCCGCCTACATCAGGCCGATGTGTTTCTATGGAGCGGAAGGCATGGGCCTGCGCGCGGATAACCTCGCGGTGCATATGATCGTCGCGGCCTGGGAATGGGGCGCCTACCTGGGCGCGGACGGCCTGGAAAAGGGAATCAGGATCAGGACATCGTCTTTTTCCCGCCATCATGTCAATGTCACCATGTGCCGTGCGAAGACCAACGGTCACTACGTGAATTCCATGCTTGCGCTGCAGGAGGCATTGGACGACGGCTACGATGAAGCCTTGTTGCTGGACACCAATGGTTATGTGATGGAAGGCAGCGGAGAGAACCTGTTTATCGTGCGTGACGGTGTCCTGTATACGCCTGACCTGACCTCGGCACTGGACGGTATCACCCGCAGTACCATTATCCAGCTGGCTGCGGACATGGGGATAGAAACCATCGAAAAGCGTATCACGCGTGATGAGGTCTATATCGCGGATGAAGCGTTCTTTACCGGCACTGCAGCAGAAGTCACCCCGATACGCGAGCTCGACAGGCGCCGCATCGGCAACGGCGCGCGCGGGCCGCTGACGGGCCGCCTGCAGTCGGCCTATTTCGATCTCGTGCACGGGCGTAATGCCGGTTATCCGCAGTGGTTGAGCTACATATAAAAACACCCGGTAAACATAGGGCAGTCGCGCAGTTTCCGGTCGCGCTGTGCAGAAACAAGAGGAGGTTATAGAAGTGCCGAACAAAATCACCATGCCGCCGATCGAACCCAACGCGGTCAACAAGTACCAGGTGACCAGGGCACAGTTGCCCCTGCATTGTCCGATGCCGAACATGAGTCTGTGGAACTCACACCCTCGTGTGTACCTGCCGATCGAGGAGACAGGCAAGGCGCGTTGCCCCTATTGCAGCGCTGAATTCGTGCTTGTCGATGACTGACAGGCTGGCCCGAGTGCCGGCCCGGCATCGTGGCAGACCGTGCAGAACCCGGACTGATGAGCGAGGTACATGAACACAGGGGCAGCGTCTGCCGCGTCTGGAATTTTCAGGACGGCAAACCTGGGCATGAAAACCAGGCCGCCGGCCTGCTGCAGGCGCTGGCGCGCCTGGTGACACTGCAAGTCGAAGACAAAAAACCTTTTGGATTTTTGCAATTGGTGAAATGCCTGCTGGGCGGCCGCCCTTGCAGTGCGCTTCCGGACATCGTGATCGGGACCGGTCATGCCACGCACCTGTCAGTGCTGGCCGCGGCGCGTTGTTGCGATGCGAAAAGTATCGTGATCATGAAGCCGAGTCTGCCACTGGCCTGGTTCGACCTGTGTTTCGTGCCGGAACACGACAGGGTGAAGGCAGGCGCACAATGTGTGTTGACCAAAGGGGTGTTCAACCGAATCAGCTTTCACGCCAGGCCGGCACCCGGAAAACAGCAAACCGGGCTTATCCTGCTTGGTGGTGTTTCACGGCACTACGCCTGGAACAGTGCTGTGGTTGCAGCGCAGATCGAAGAGATCGTGTTGGGCGATGCCAGGCCGTGGATCGTCGCCGGTTCACGGCGGACGCCAGCGGATTTTCCAGCCTCCCTGCCAGCAGAAGTCGGCCGGCGCGTTCGTTTTGTCGCCGCCGGGCAGACCGGCCGTGACTGGCTGCCTGAACAACTGGCTCGCTGCAACCCGGTCTGGGTTACCGAAGACAGTGTGTCGATGGTGTATGAGGCGCTGAGCTCGGGTGCGGCGTGCGGATTGCTCAAGGTCGTACAGGGCAGTGAACAGGATCGGCCGGACAACAAGCTCGCCGCGGGAATCGAGCGCCTGGTCGCCGAGGAGTATATCGTACCGTTTACGCGGTGGAGACAGGGGGTGGCGTTGCAGCCTCCACGGGAGCCTTTCAATGAGGCGGAACGTTGTGCCAGGATAGTCTATCAGCGATGGTTGAAAAAAAACTGAAGGTGATACAGATGCTGCCGGCGCTGGAAGCCGGGGGCGTCGAACGCGGGACACTGGAAATGGCTGCCTATCTTGTCCGTCAAGGGCACGAGTCGTTAGTGATCTCGGCGGGCGGGAGGCTGCGGGAACAGCTGGTCGATGAAGGGACGACACATTATTGCTGGGATATCGGCGCGAAACGGCTGGGTGTCCTTTTATGGATCAGAAAAGTGCGGCGCCTGCTCGAACGACAGAAACCGGACATCATTCACCTGCGTTCACGCCTGCCGGCGTGGATTGCCTATCTGGCGTGGCGAAAGATGGATCCCGCCGTGCGCCCCGGCCTGGTAACCACGGTGCATGGTCCTTATACGCCCGGTTGGTACAGCGCGGTGATGGCGCGTGGTGAAAGGGTGATTGCGATATCGGAAATGATTCATCAGTATGTACTGCGGCACTACCCGTTCGTCGATCCACAGCGCTTGTCCGTTATCTATCGTGGTGTCGACCGCGCCCAGTACCCGTTCGCCTACCAGCCTCCACGGGAGTGGTCTGCGCGATGGCAGCAGCAGTTTCCACAGCTGGCCGGCAAGTATGTGCTGACGCTGCCTGCCAGGATCACGCGCTGGAAGGGGCATGAGCATTTTGTGCGTTTGATCGGTCTGCTCAAGCAGCAGGGGATACCTGCGTATGGCCTGATCGTCGGTGAGCCGCATAAACGCAAGCGGCACTTTCTGCACGCGTTACAGCAGCAGATCGGGACAGCCGGTCTGGCGGAGGATTTCTGCTTTACCGGGCACCGCACCGATCTAAAAAATATACTCGCGGTATCGGACGTAGTGTTGTCCCTGGCGCTCGAGCCAGAGGCCTTTGGGCGTACGACGATCGAGGCACTGAGCCTGGGCGTGCCGGTCGCCGGCTATGCACACGGCGGTGTGGCAGAGCAGTTACAGCAGGTGCTGCCGGAGGGCGCCGTGCCGGTCGGGGACCTGGCAGCAATGGCCGGGCTGCTTGTACAATGGTACCGTCAAAGGCCTGCCATAAAGCGGGAACACGGGTTTACGCTGCACAACATGTTGTCGCAGACCCTGTCGGTCTATACCGGGCTGGTCAGTGAAAAGGCAGGATCTAGCAAGACAGGATCGAGGGGAAAAAGATGAATGACGCAAGGGTCTATCCCGGCGCCGGACTCAAGGCGGCATCGGCCTGGACAAGGGAAAACCTGTCCTGGTTGTTGCTGCTTTCGTGCCTTGTGCTGTTTACCACTAAAACCAAGTTCAATCTGCCGATCGCGATCATGACATTGGCCGGCTTGTTCGTGTTGATCAGGCATTTCCGCGAGGTCGTCGGCCACCCCGGTTTGCGCTGGTTTATGTTGCTGTTCGCCAGCATCGTGGTGCCGATGCTGCTTTCGCTGGTCGATGCCGTCAACCCCGGGCGTGCTGCAGCGTCCACGGCAAAGTACCTGGTCTTCCCACTGGTCCTGGTCTACGTGCTGCACGCAGTCGGTACCGGTGACAGTGAGCAATTCAGGCACCGGCTGTTTTTGGGTTTCGGAATCATCGTCAGTGCCTGGGTGCTGGATGGTTTGCTGCAGTACCTGGTGGGTTATGACCTGCTGGGGTACCCTTATGAGGGTGGCCGGGTGCGCGGTGTGTTTCACCCGAAGCATCGGTTGGGAACGGTAAGCGCGGCACTGTCGCCCGTGTTTTTCGATTTCGTCCGCCGCTACGGCAGGCGTTACAAGCCGGTATGGCTGCTGGCACCGGCGATCGTGACGGTCGTCGTCCTGGCTGCGAGCCGGACCGCATGGATGATGTTACTGGTTTCGATTTTTCTCTATGCCGTCTACCTGGCATTGCGCTTCGGTACACGCAAGGTAGTAAAGTGGACCGGTGTGTTTCTGCTCGTCGCGGCGGTGATCAGTGTCGCTGCCTACCAGGTGCCGCACGTCAAACGCTATGTCGACACCACGGCGTTGATGTTTAAAGGTGACTTCAAAAGTATCGACCAGGCGACCGCCTTCCGCTTGTCATTGTGGCAGACGGCCTACCATATGATCCGCGGCAACCCGGTCAACGGCATCGGACCGAGGGGGTTTCGTTATGTGTACCGGGAGTATGCACCAAAAGGCAATATGTGGAAGTCGCAGACGCACCCGCACCAGATGACGCTGGAGATCCTGGTCGAGACAGGGATGATCGGGCTGCTTGGTTACCTGTTGTTCTGGGTGCTGCTGTTCAGGTTTTTGCTGCGCCTGCCCCGGGAACGTATCGAGGCGACGGTGCCCTGGGGGCTGGCTGCGATGGTTGCCGCCTTTCCGCTCAATGCACACATGGCGTTCTACGCCAATTACTGGTCGACGATTACCTGGTGGTTGCTGATCATCATGGTGGCGATGGCGAGTACTTACAAGCCGGCGGCCAAGTAGCCCGTATTTCTCACGACCCTTCTACTGCGACGGCGCCTGGCTGGCTTTCGCTCGGTCGGCGAGCCAGCGTGTAAAAAGCCTCTTCGCGTGATGCGATCTGTCGTGGTGGC
The DNA here is from genome assembly GCA_027021095.1 of Gammaproteobacteria bacterium. GTDB lineage: Bacteria > Pseudomonadota > Gammaproteobacteria > SZUA-21 > SZUA-21 > SZUA-21. The sequence continues at coordinate 2,343 of JALUUZ010000464.1, read as the reverse complement.
GGTGCGTACAACGCACCCTACTTTGCCTGTGCGCTCAGCTTGGTATAGAGCTGCAGGTAGGCGTCGACGATTGCTTCTTTGCTGTGGTTGTCTTGCAGTACCTGGTTGGCGTTTCGTACCATCGCTTCGATGTCCTGCGGTGATGACTGCAGCAGTTCCTGGATCGCGGTGGCGAGCTGTTCAGGCGCATCGATGTCGACCAGTCGTCCATTCCGGCGGTCGGTCAACAGCGCGTCGGCACCGTCTGTGTGTGTCGAGATCACCGGGACCTGGTTGGCCCAGGCTTCGAGAATCACGTTACCGAGCGGCTCGTGCCTGGAAGGGCAGATAAACAGGTCGGCGGCCTGGTAGAACAGGTTGGGTCGTGTCTGCCAGCCGGCCCAGTGGACGCGGGTTTCCAGCTTGAGTTTTTTGCACAAGGCCAGCAGTCTGCCCTGTTCAGGGCCTTCGCCAAGGACCAGCAGGTGTACAGGCCGCTGCTGGATGTCGGCGGGCAGACTGCTGAGCGCTTTCAGCAGTGTGTCGACCGCCTTGTTGTGATGCAGCCGGCTGACCGACAGCAGCAGCCAGGCGTTGCCGGGGATCGCGTGCCGCTGGCGCAGCGCTGCCAGCTGCGTGGCCGTATGACGGTCAGGGATATCGGTAAAGTTGCCGATGCAGAACACGCGATCGCTGGCAAACCCGTTGTCGACCAGGTATTGGCAGATCTTTCGTGTGTTGCCGACCCAGGCATCGGCATGCCTGTAACCTTTCAGGTTGTAGTAGCCGCCGAGACGAGCGAGATGCACGCTTGGCTGTTTTTTGTTGACATGAGTCAGGCGCGTCGCCCGCCCCATGTAAGTTTGGACGATCGCCGGATTCAGCGTATTGATCAGCTTGTTGATCTTGCGGCGGGAGAAGATGTCGTAGACGTTGCTCATCTTGATGTGTGTACGCGGGACGATCGCTGGCAATTCCTTGTCGATTTCAGCTCCAGGGGGTATGATCGCGTGTACCGGGTGTCCCTTTTCAGCCAGGCCTGTAGTCAGACGGATAAAAAATCTCTCCGCTCCACCGGATTTTTTTGCGCCAATGATATGCAGGCTGGAAACAGTCATTGAGTGTGAAGTTTTATCAGTGGCAGAAGATTAACCAAAACAGGTGTTTCAATGCAAAAATTGTCGGTCTTTATCACGACATTGAACAATGAGCTCACTCTACAGGCATGCCTCGAAAGTGTAAAGTGGGCAGATGAAATCGTGGTGCTGGATTCGTTCAGCAGCGACAGGACGCTGGAGATTGCCAGGACCTACGATTGTACGCTTGCACAGCACGAGTTTCTGGGGTATGGCCCGCAGAAACAGAAGGCGATGGAGATGACCAGCCATGACTGGGTGTTGCTGCTCGATGCGGACGAACAGTTGTCGGTCGAATTGCAGGCCGAGATACAGCAGCTGCTGGCAGACGAACCGGGCGTGGACGGCTTCGAGATACCGCGCCAGGAACAGTTGTTCTGGAAGATGTGTTCGCCCCGTGTCAGGTTGAATCATTACCTGCGCCTGTTCAGAAAAAGCCGTGGCCATGTGTCGGACATGCCGGTGCACGCGGCGCCCAAAGTGCAGGGCAGGACCGCCAGGCTGAAAAATGTGTTCTATCATTTCGGCGAACGCTCGATCCACATCAAGGTCGACAAGATCAATGGCTATTCCACCGGGCTGGTGGAAGACAAAGTCGACAAGGGGAAGAAGGTCTACCCGTGGATCAGGCTGATTTTCTATCCGCCGTTCGTGTTTTTACGTTCCTACCTGTTCAAGCGTAATTTTATCAACGGCTGGGCCGGTTTTATCACTTCGGTGACCATGGCCTTCTATGCATTCCTCAAGTATGCCAAGCTCTATGAACACCACCAGGTCGCGAAGTACGGCAACAGCCTGTTGCCGCCGGGCGCGCCGCCACTGCGGCCCGGTAACGAAAAGGCACCTGGCAGCTAGCGCGGACGGCGATGCGCAGACTGCTGATGTTCTTGCACCGTTTTCTCCGCAGGCCTGCTTCAGGTGCGGAGGTGCTGGTGATTCAGCCGTTTCCCGGGATCGGCGATGTGATCTGGTTTCTGCCGCATATGCATGCCCTGGCCGAGCACCGTGGGCCGTTGACATTGATGACCAAGCCCCGTTCCTGTGCAGATAAGCTGCTGGCCGGTGACCGTCGGATCAAGCGGGTCGTCTGGCTCGAGCGCAACCCCGGCAGGCATGACGGGATCAGGGGGTTTTTCCGGCTGGTCGGAGAAATCCGGCGCCGACGTTATACCGAGGCGTGGCTGTTTCATCGCAGCAGCCGCTATGCCTGGGCTCTATACCTTGCCGG
>JALUUZ010000463.1 GCA_027021095.1 Gammaproteobacteria bacterium | reverse complement strand
CGGGTGATGATCTGTGCATTGGAGCGCTGTGCCGGTGGAATGACCGACGAAGTAATGTCACCTGGTCCGATGTCTTCCGCGATCGCCAGGGCGACCATCTGCAAGACCAGTTGTTGCTGTGGGGCTGGGGGAGTACTCATGCGCTACCTCGATTTCAGTTGGGATACTGGCGGATGGTCAGTTGCTTGCCGCGCTGGATGATTTCAAGATTTTTCAGCACGCTCATTCCAAGCAGCACCTCGTCGTATTCGACATTCGGGTTGATCGAGCCACGCAGGCCGGTGATGACGATAGGACCGAGTTCCAGCCTGTCGACCCGGGTGGCATAGGCGGTGGTCACACCGTTTGCAGTGCTGACCAATACAGGCTTTCCCCGCTTGAGCCCCAGGGAGTCTGCAAGGCGGGCCGGGATAGAAACACTAGTGGCCCCGGTGTCGAGCAGAAACACGACCGGTTTGCCGTTGATCTTGCCACTGGCATAGTAGTGACCACGGTGATTCTGTACCAGCCGAACCTCGCGCACCCCCTTGTTGTCGATCGAACCCTGGACCTGTTGGTTCGGGTTTCGCCGCTGTTGCAGGTACTGCTCGAGGAAGTAGGCCAGCAGGACGATGAACACGCTCCAGGCAAGCCAGATCATATTGCGTGCGATGCGGCTGGTCTCTGTGTTGTTCACTGGATGCTCTGTCATTACATTCCTGTCTCGCCGGTCATGTTACAACAGCACTGACCTGGCATGTTCTATGTCTTCCGTCCGGCCAAACACGATCAGCACATCGTTTTCCGATAGTACCATATTTGTGTTGGGTTTGGTGGTCTTTGCGTTGCCGCGCTTGATCGCGGTGATCGTGATGCCCTTTTCCGGCAGGTTCAGCTCGCCGATGGTCTTGCCGATTGCGGCCGCATCCTTCGGCAGCACGATCGAGCTGAGTTGATGCTCGGTACCATCGATCAGGTCGGTTTCGTCCAGTGAATCGCCGTGAAAGAAACTCCGCAGCAGCAGGTATTTGTCGGCACGCACCTCGTCGATCCGCTGCTTGATTTCCTCCGGGTCCACATCGAGCAGTGACAGCAGGTGTGAAACCAGCACCAGGCTGGCTTCGAGTTTTTCCGGCACGACCTCCGTGGCACCATGCTGCAGCAGTTTGTCCAGGCAGTCGTAGCCGCTGGCGCGCACCAGGATCGGGATCTTCTTGTTGTTTTCGCGCGCATGCTCGAGCACCTTGAGGGCGGAGTTCTCATCGTCGAAGGCCAGTACCAGGGCGCGGCATTTACCGATATTGGCCGCCTTGAGAATGTCACGATGAGTCGCATCGCCGAAGCAGATATTGTCACCGGCCTCGTTGGCTTCACGGATCAGGTAGGGGTCGGTGTCCAGGGCGATAAACGGGATCCCTTCGATGTCGAGGAAGCGCGCGATATTCTGGCCGACGCGGCCATAGCCGCAGATGATCACGTGGTCCTTGAGGTCGCGGGTCCTGGCCTCGATGATCGATTCGGATTTACGCCGCTGGCCGACGTAACTCTTGTGGAAGAGTCGTTTGACGATGTCGCCGTTGTGGCGGATCAGGATCGGCGCGATCATCATGCTCATCACGATCACCAACAGCATCAGCTGGCCGGTCTGTGTGCTGATCAGCCGGTCGTTTATCGCCAGCGACAGGATCGCAAAACCGAATTCCCCGCCCTGTGCCAGCACCAGCCCGGTACGCATCGCGACACCGGCCTCGATCCGGAACAGCCACCCAAGCACGATGATGATCAATAATTTTCCGGCAATCAATGCGGCCAGCAGCAGGATCACCGCGTACCAGATTTCTGTCAGCAGGCTGAGGTTGAGCATCATGCCGATGGTGATAAAGAAAAGTCCGAGCAGTATGTCCCGGAACGGGCGGATGTTGGCTTCGATCTGGTGGCGGAATTCGGTTTCGCCGAGCATCGCGCCGGCGAGAAAGGCCCCGAGTTCGGCCGACAGTCCCATCAAGTGGGTCAGCCAGGCCGCCGCCAGTGTGACCAGCAGGACGGTCAGCATAAACAGCTCGGTCGAGCGCGTCGCGGCGATTTCCCGAAACAGCGGGCGCAACAGCCAGCGTCCCATTGCCAGTAACAACGTAAAGGTGATCAGGCCTTTGAGGAAAGCGATCAGCAGTGGAGTCAGCAGGCTGTGCGAGGTGTCGTCGCGCAGCAGCGGCAGAAAGATCAGGAACGGAATCACGGCCAGGTCCTGGAAGATCAGGATGCCAAGCGAGTTTCGTCCATGGCGTGAGTTGAGCTCCAGTTGTTCTGTCAGCTGTTTGATCACGATCGCAGTCGAAGACATGGCGACGATCCCGCCGACGATGATCGCATCGGTATAGTTCGCGCCCAGCGCCAGCGCGGTCACGGCACCGGCGATCGAGGTCAGCAGCACCTGCAGGCCGCCAAAGCCGAGGACGGTGGTTTTCATCGACATCAGTTGCGGCAGGGAAAACTCGAGGCCGACTGTAAACAGCAGGAAGACCACGCCGTACTTGGCAATGTGCTGGGTATGAATACTTTGCTCGACGAGGCCGAACAGGTGCGGTCCGACCAGCAGGCCGACGGTCAGGTAACCGAGTACCGGGGGTATAGCGATGCGGCGGAACAGCCAGACAGTGACCACCGAAAATGACAACAACACTAAAATGGACTGGAATATATGCTCCATACTTCCCCGGTAAACCGGCATCACGGGTGAGTTGCCGGCCAGCGTGTATTCATGCTTTCTTTAAAGTGTATCAGAAGTCTGTGCGTAATTGATGCCGTTTGCTGGTGCTTTTCCGGTCATTCCGCGTTGCCCCCGGCCGGCCTGGTCGCAAACGCCACCAAGTGTTTCGCGGCGATGCGCACGGTGACGCGTTCGCCGATCTCATGGTTATGGTGGCTGGGAAACAACGACAGCAGTGTCAGCCCCGACGGCAGTTGGAGCGTGTAGAGTATTTCTGCGCCTTTGAACGCCTTTTGCACGACCTGGGCAACGAGGTCTCCCTTGTCGTCGGGGACCAGGTCATCCGGCCGCAGCAGCACGTCCAGCGCCGTTCCCTTTGGGTGCAGAAACTTCTTTTCGCTGGTAATAATGCCGATTTCGGTCTCGATCTGGTTCGGCCCCAGCAGGGTGCCGTTCAAAAACCGGCCCTGGCCGATAAACTCGGCGACAAAGCGGTTTTGCGGTTCGTGGTACAGGTTGTACGGTGTGTCGAGCTGAACGATCGTTCCCTCTTTCATGACCCCGACGGCATCACCCATCGCAAACGCTTCGTACTGATCGTGCGTGACGATGATCGCCGTGGTCTGCTGTTGCTTGAGGATATTGCGTACCTCGATGCTCAGGCGTTCGCGCAACGACACGTCGAGGCTGGAAAAGGGTTCATCGAGCAGAATCAGCTCGGGCCGTGGCGCCAGCGCGCGTGCCAGCGAGACCCGCTGTTGTTGGCCGCCGGACAATTCATGCGGAAAGCGTTTTTTCATCGTCTGCATGCCGACCAGTTCCAGCATCTGCTCGGCGATCTCATGGCGTTGTTTCCGCTCCAGCTTGTGCAGGCCGAAACAGACGTTGTCGTAGATGTTCAGGTGCGGAAACAGCGCATAGTCCTGAAACACCATGCCCAGCCTGCGCCGTTCCGGTGCCAGGATATACCCCGGCCTGGAGACGACCTCGCCGCGGATCGAGATCGTACCGTGGTAGACCGGCTCGAAGCCTGCGATTGCACGCAGTGCGGTGGTCTTGCCACAGCCACTGGGTCCGAGCAGGCTGAAGATCTCACCGTCGTCGACTGTGATCGACAGGTTGCGGACCACGGTGGTTCCCTGGTAACGGCACTCGATCGTCTTGACGTGCAGCAGCCCGTCCGCTCGTGGCGCGCTGCGTGGTTCAGCGCTTGCCATGGTGCCGTGCCAGGAACTCGATCAATGCCTTTTGTGCGTGCAGCCGGTTTTCGGCCTGGTCCCAGACCAGGCTCTGGGGGCCATCGATGACCTCCGCGGCGACTTCCTCGCCACGGTGTGCCGGCAGGCAGTGCATGAATACGGCCTCGGCATTGGCCTGCTGCATCAGCGCCGGCGTGACCATGTAGTGTTTGAACGCCTGTTCGCGTTTACGCTGTTCCTGTTCCTGTCCCATGCTGGTCCAGACGTCGGTGGTGACCAGCATCGCGTCTTTCACTGCTGTTTCCGGGTCACTGCAGAGCTCGGCGGCATCACCAGCGGCCTGCAGTATGGCATGGTCGGGTTCATAGCCCTGCGGGCAGGCGATATTCAGCTTGAAGCCAAAGCGTATCGCGGCATTGATATAGGAGTGGCACATGTTGTTGCCGTCTCCGATCCAGGCGACCGTCCTGCCCTGGATGTTTCCGCGATGCTCAAAGTAGGTCTGCATGTCAGCGAGCAGCTGGCACGGATGGTAGGAGTCCGTCAGCGCGTTGATGACCGGGACGCTGGAATACTCGGCAAAGCGCACGATCTTCTCGTGTTCGAAAGTGCGCACCATGATCATGTCGGCCATGCGTGACAGCACGCGCGCGCTGTCTTCGAGCGGTTCGCCGCGGCCGAGCTGGGTATCGCGCGGCGACAGGAAGATCGCATGCCCGCCGAAATGGACCATCGCGGTCTCGAACGAGACCCGGGTCCGGGTCGATGATTTTTCAAAGATCATCGCCAGCACTTTGTTTTGCATCGGCGTACAGGACTCTCCCTGCGCGTGCAGGGTTTTCAGTTCGGTGGCTCGGTTGATCAGAGCAGTCAACTCCTCACTGCTGAGATCGAGCAAAGTCAGGAAATGGCGGCAGTTCATCAGGCTGTGTCGGTCTTGTCCACGAATTGTTGAATCAGTTCACATACCCCGGAAGTAATGGTCTTAGCCTCGTCATCGCTGAGGATCAGCGGCGGCAGCAGGCGGATCGTATTGCCGGCGGTGACATTGATCAGCAGGCCCCGTTGCAGTGCGGCGCCGACCAGGGCGCCGCAGTCCTGCTGCAGCTCGATGCCGATCATCATCCCCTTGCCGCGGATCTCGGTGATGCCCGGGGTATTGGCCAGCAGGCGCACGAAGTCGGCCAGCATCTTTTCACCGAGTTCCGCCGCACGCTCAGCGATCCGGTCACGCTCCATCAGTTCAACGACCTTCAGTGCGGTCCGGCATGCCAGCGGGTTACCGCCATAGGTCGAGCCGTGGTTTCCCGGCTGAAAGACCTGTGCGGCTTTGCCATGGGCGAGACAGGCACTGATCGGTATCCCGTTGCCAAGGCTTTTGGCCAGCGTGACGATGTCGGGCATGATGGCATTGTGCTGGTAGGCAAACCATTTGCCGGTACGGCACATGCCGGTCTGGATCTCGTCCAGCATCAGCAGCCAGCCGTGGCGGTCACACAGTTCACGCAGGCCGTTCAGGTAACCGGGATCAGGGATATTGACGCCCCCCTCGCCCTGTACCGGCTCGACCAGCACGGCGACTACGTTCGGGGTGTTGTCGGCGATGGTACCGATGGCCTCGAGGTTGTCATAGGCGGCGCGGACGAAGCCATGCACGAGCGGCTCGAAGCCCGCCTGGACCTTGCGGTTTCCAGTGGCGGTCAGCGTCGCCAGTGTCCGGCCGTGAAACGCGCCCTCGGTCACCACGATCACCGGATCGTCGATCCCGTTTTGGTGTCCGTACAGGCGTGCAATCTTGATGGCCGCTTCGTTGGCCTCGGCACCGGAGTTGCCGAAGAACACATTGTCCATGCCGCTCAGTGCGCAGAGCTTGTCGGCCAGCTGGCGTTGTACCGGGATATCGTAGAGATTGGTGCAGTGGACCAGCGTGCGCGCCTGTTCGCACAGCGCCTCGGCGACTTCCGGGTGTGCGTGTCCCAGGCTGCACACGGCGATACCCGCCAGTGCATCGAGATATTCCCTGCCCTCGGTATCCCATACCCGTGCACCCTGGCCTTTGACCAGGTCGACAGGCAGACGGTTATAGGTATTCATACGTGAATCTTTCATACTCTGAGCGGTTCGTTCCAGGCCTGCGGGCAGGCTCGTCCGGCAACCCGCGTGTGCAGACTGTCCATGTGTTCAGACTGAAGGCGACACTGCGGGTAATATAAAACAAAAAGGCAGTCCCGGAGGACTGCCATCATCAATTGATAATAATATAAAGTGTGCCCGCAAATGTCAACGTTGCTGTCAGCCTCGTATCGCCGTTTTTTTGATTTTATTTCAACTTTTGCCAGGCCGTTAGAACGGCGCGCCCGGTACGGTATGATACGAGATCATAAACATCAGCATCGGGATCGACAGCATGGTGTTGGTGCGCGAGGCAAGGAACGCGATCCGCTTGGCCTTGGCTTTCTCTTCATCACTGGCTTCGACCAGGCCGAGCACTTTTTTCTGGTTGGGCCAGATCAATACCCAGACATTGAACAGCATGATGGTGCCGAGCCAGGCGCCCAGGCCGATGCCGAAGTGGTCTGCCTTCAGCATAAATGCAGCGCCGAAGATTTTCAGGCCGAACAGCAGTCCCGCACCTGTCAGCCAGGTACCCAGCGCCGCCCAGCGGAACCACAACAGCGCACTGGGTGCAATGTATTTACCGATCGCCGCCGGCCCGGGACCGTCTTTGTCGGCGGCTGCCCTGTTCAGGGCCGGTACCTGGATAAAGTTGAAATAGTACAGCAAGCCGATCCAAGTGATACCAAAAAGCACATGAAACCAGCGCTCGAGTGCGAAAACGTTCAAATCCATCAGTCTATCCTCTAATTCTGTTACGTGGGGTTGTTCTTACTTTGGTTTAGCTTGTTGTGTCGTGGTAGCCGGGGTTTTGCCGCTGCCGGATTTCATCACCATCTTGGCGGTAAACCCGAGAATGATTGCAAGGACAAAACCGGCGATAATCGTGCCTGTAATGCTGTTTAAAGGATTCATACAAAGCTCCTGTTGACTTTAAACCTGTGAACCGGACAGTAGTGAAACTAATCCGACCAAAAGACTCGGCAATTATAAAAACCTTTCATAATATTGCAATATCCCATTTTGCCGGGATGACACTGAAAAGTCTCGTTTGTTACACTGGGCGACAGATGAATAGCATTGATCTGAGTATATTTTCCAGCCGAATCAACGCGATTTGTGACGAGATGGGCGCTGTGCTGAAAAAAGCCGCTTTCTCGCCGAATATCAAGGACAGGCTGGATTTCTCCTGTGCAATATTTGACCATTCCGGTGAGTTGTGCGCACAGGCCGCGCATATCCCGGTGCACCTCGGCAGTATGGCCTATGCGATGACTGAAATCGTGCAGGCGATCGACTGGTCCCCGGGTGACATGCTCATTCTCAATGACCCTTACCTTGGCGGGACCCATCTGCCGGACGTCACGCTGGTGGCCAGTGTCTTCGCCGGTGACAGCCTGGCGGGTTTTGTCGTCAACCGCGCCCATCACGCCGATATCGGCTGTCACAGTCCCGGGTCGATGCCGGTGTCCCGCTCACTGGAGGAGGAGGGGCTGGTGATCGCCCCCCAGCCGCTGCTGCGGCAGGGAACACTGGAGCAGTCGTTGTTGCAACAGATCACGGCGGTCACGGCACGGCCGGTGGACAGCCGGGCCGACCTGAGTGCGCAGATCAGTGCCAACAAGACAGGCGTCAGGCGCCTGCTGAAGTTGATCGACGAGTGGGGGCTCAAGCAGTACCGGCAGGGCCTGGCCGAGTTGAACGGCTACGCACAACGGCTGGCGCAACACGGATTGAAGTCGATCCCGCCGGGGCATTACCGTTTTACCGACTACATGGAAAGCGATGGC
>JALUUZ010000462.1 GCA_027021095.1 Gammaproteobacteria bacterium | reverse complement strand
GCAGCCGAACAAGGCTATTGTCGGTGCCAATGCCTTTGCGCACGAGTCCGGTATTCACCAGGACGGTATCCTGAAGAGCCGCGAGACATACGAAATCATGCGCGCCCAGGATGTCGGCTGGTCGGACAATCGCATGGTGCTGGGCAAGCATTCCGGTCGCAACGCCTTTCGCAGTCGATTGCATGAGCTGAATATCGAGCTGTCCTCCGAACAGGAGCTGAACGAAGCTTTTGCCCGCTTCAAGGACCTGGCTGATAAAAAGCACGAGATTTTCGATGAAGACCTGCGCGCACTGGTAGCCGACACCAGCTGGGCGATCGAGAACGAACACTTCAAACTGGTCAGTCTGAAAGTCTGTTCGGAAACCGGCGAAACACCGAACGCGCAGCTGGTGCTGGAAATCGGCGGTGAGGAAGTCAGCGCCAGTGCCAGCGGAGGCGGTCCTGTCGATGCCTCTTTCCGCGCCATTGAAAGCGTGGTTAACAGCGAAGCCCAGCTGCAGCTGTATTCGGTTAACAATATCACCAGCGGCACGGATGCACAGGGCGAGGTGACCGTGCGCCTGGAAAAAGACGGCCGCATCGTCAGCGGCCAGGGCGCCGACACCGATATTGTGATTGCTTCGGCCAACGCCTATATCAACGCGCTGAACAAGCTGGAAAAAACGGTCGATCGTGAGCACCCGCAGCTGGGTGACGTTTAGGATAAGGGCAGATGTCTGAAAACAGCGGCTGCACACTGGACGAGAACACCCGGCGTTATTACCTGGACACCATGGGTGTTCAGTGCTGGCAGCCGCTCGAGCCCGAACAGGCTGGTGCGAAGTCGCCAGAGCTGGCTGATGGTATTGATACTGCCGGCCTGAGTGAGCAGACGACAGAAAGTATCGACTTCGCAGCCACGCTGGAGCAGCAGGTGGCAGCCTGCCAGCAGTGCGATCTGCAGCGGACGCGGCAAAAGGTTATTATCAGCAGGGGAAGCCGAAAGGCCGAGCTTGTGTTTGTCCTGCTGGCACCGGAACGGTCCGATGAGAGCAATGCCATGCTGTGCAGCGGGGAAACGGGTGAGCTGTTCAGAAAAATGCTGGCGGCGATCGACATCGATATCGACGATGTCTGCATCACCACTCTGCTGAAATGTGCGCTGCCGGACAGCCATACCGTGTCACCGGCAGAGGTGAATGCCTGCAGTCCCTATCTCAGGCAGCAGGTCGAGCAGCTGCAACCGAAGTTTGTCATTGTGCTTGGTGAGCCCACGGCGCAATGCCTGCTGCAGAAAAAACAGCCGCTGGATGTGTTGCGCGAAATGACTAACCTGGCTGCACAGAAGCGGCAGCACGACAGTGCCGGAGAGTTTGCCGGCCGGCCTCTGCTGGTGACGTATTCCCCGCGCGAATTATTACAGCAGGTACAGAACAAACGCAAGGCATGGACGGACCTGCAGTTGCTGCAATCACTGCTGCGTGACTAGAGGTGGGCTGAGACAAAACCATGGCCGTGAATCGTCAGAACATGAGGGAGGATGTGCGCGCACTGGTCGAGATTCGCACCATGGACTACACCGACCTGGCACAGGTGATCCGGGTCGAAGAAAGCGCCTATCCACATCCCTGGACCATCGGTATTTTCCGCGACTGTTTGCGTATCGGCTATAACGCCTGG
>JALUUZ010000461.1 GCA_027021095.1 Gammaproteobacteria bacterium | reverse complement strand
CCGGCTGGAACAGGATATCATCATGCATGAGAATGTCGCCCGCAGCCTGGAACGCTACAAGCAGCACATCCACTACCGGCACAAGCGCCTGCGCTGGACCAGCGGCACGACCAGGCTGCTGACCGAAGTCATCGACTATTTCATGACGATACGGCAACCGGTCCTGAAACTGTTCCGCCGCGGCAACCACCCTGCACAGGACTATCTGCAGGCACTGTGTGACACGCTGCGTGCACTGGGAATCCATGCCCGGCTGGAACAGGATGCAGCCGGCAAAGTGCTGCTGCAAAGCCTGGCACAGATGCGGCACGCCTGCGAACAGTATCCGCTTACACTGAACTGGCTGGAATTCCGTGCCTGGCTGTCACATACACTCGAGAATACACATTTCAACCCCGCGGTCCAGCCGGAACGGATCCGGCTGCTGAGCCTGGCCCAGGCCAGGCTGATGCGGTTCGACCGCCTGATCATCACCTCGAACGAAGCCGGTTTTATCCCCGGCAAGCCCTCGGCGACACCGTTTTTCAACAACCAGGCCCGCAAGGAGCTTGGCCTGCGTGACTGGGAGCAGACCTTAGGTATCCGCTTCCATGACTACCGCGGCCTGCTCGAAGCGGTTCCGCCAGACCCACCGGCCGACGGTTACCGCCTGCTGTTCAGCCGCCGGGTCAGCGATCACGGCGAGGAGATCAACCCGTCGCCGTGGCTCGAAGCGATCCAGACCTTCCATCGGCTGGCCTATGGCAACGGCCTGGAAAACGGCCTGCTCGCAAAACTGCTGGCCCGGCCGCCACGCACCGGCAAGCGCAGCGCGGGCACCGCTGCACCCGCACAGGCAGCGATCCCGCCGGCACTGGTCCCCGGCAGTTTTACCGCGTCGTCGCACCAGCAGCTGATCGACTGCCCGTACCTGTACTTCTGTGCCCGGGTGCTGAAACTGCAGGCCAGCGATGAAATCAGGGAGATCCTGTCGAAAGCGGACTACGGCCACCGGGTTCACCTGTGCCTGCAGGCCTTTCATACCCAGGTCGAACACCTGCCGCCGCCGTTCACCGACACCATCACCCAGGACAACCGCAAGCATGCAGAGGAGCGCTTGAAAACCATCTCGCATGAAGTCTTCCGCCGCGACCTCGAAGACAACTTCCAACACCGCGCCTGGCTGCAACGCTGGCTGGCTTCCATCCCCAGTTACATCGACTGGGAGATCGAGCGTCAACAAGCCTTCAAGCCAGTACAGTTTGAAGTCAGCCTCGACAAAACACTGAACGGCAGGATCAGCCTCAAAGGCCGCCTCGACCGCATCGACCAGGATGTCGACCGGCAACAGCATGCCGTGGTCGACTACAAAAGCGGTTCTATACCGGCAACAAAGGACATCTTCGCCGGTGAGGCAACCCAGCTTGCGACCTACGCCTTGCTGATGGACCAGGTCGGACAGGTCGAGTACCTGGTGCTCGACAGTGACACCACGAGCAAAAGCCGTCTTGCCGACGAAGAGTTGGATGAGCTCAAGCAAAACACCAAGGCACGCCTGCTGACCCTGCATGATGAGTTGTTGCAAGGCAGGCCGCTGCCTGCCTGGGGTGACAGCAAGACCTGCAGCTACTGTGCAATGCAGGGAGTCTGCCGCAGGCCGTTGCGCTGAAACCTGTGCATCAGTCC
>JALUUZ010000460.1 GCA_027021095.1 Gammaproteobacteria bacterium | reverse complement strand
CGGCGACGGCGAGACCACGGAGGCGGGAAAGTTTATCCCGCTTGCAGAACGCAATGGTTTGTGCTCCGAGATCGACAGGTACGTGATTGAAAAAGTGCTGCAGGGCTTGCTCGACGAGGCCGAGCAGGATCTGCCGGTGTCGATCAACCTGAGTGGTGTCTCGCTGGCAGACAGCGAGGTGTTGCAACTGTTACTCGAGTTTATCCGCAACAACAGCCGGTTGAAGGACAGGTTGATTCTGGAGATTACCGAGACCTCGGCGATTTCCCACTTGGAGAAAGCACAGCATTTTATGCGCGAGCTCTGCCAGTATGGTATCCACATCGCGCTCGATGATTTCGGTACAGGGTTCAGTACATTTTCCTATTTGAAACATCTGCCGGTGCAGTATATAAAGATCGACGGGTCTTTCGTTCGTGACGTGGTGGACGATCCGGTAGACCAGGCGATGGTCCGGTCGATCAACCATATCGCCCATTCGCTGAACAAGGTCACCATTGCCGAGTCCGTCGAAAGCGAGGAGATAGTCGGCGTGCTCAGGGAAATAGGTGTGGACTATATCCAGGGGTACCACAGTGGCAGACCGGCCGCCCGCTTGGGAAGGTAGATGGCTTTCGTTCGGTCGGGGAGCCGGCGTGTGAAAGCATCTTCGAGTGATGTGAGGCGATCTGTCGTGGTGGTGCGTACAACGTGTGGTGCATACAACGCACCCTACCTTGGTGTATGACATTGCTTTATCGTAAATCCTTTTGGTGCACTGCGTGCACCGTTACGATAAGGTAGGGTGCGTTGTACGCACCAACACCAAGGTAAACCAAATCGTATCACGCGGTCATCCTTCTACACGCGCTTCTTCCATGCCGTACCCTTGCCCCGTCTCGCTACGAACGGTGGTGTAGTTCAATGTCCCGATTACCCGGTTTAAACTTGTTCATTTTGTCGATGACCAGTGTCAATTCCTCGGTTATCGATTACTTGACGACATCCTCTTGCTGCTGTTCTCGGCGCGCAGTGGTGCCTAACAGATGTGTTTTACACCCATGTTTTCTTCTCGTGGCTTTGGTGATACAGTGATCTTGAGTGAGTAGAGAATATAACAGCGATCAGGAGTTCACTATAGCCGGTTTGATGAAATCGATATTCGTCGTTCTTTTGTCTTTTTGTTTTGTTTCACTTGGCAGTGCAGCGAAAATAGGCGCAGCCAGTGAAGGCGGGATATACCTGTTTAAAGAGCGAGTAGAAAGATACTGGAACGATTGGCGGGCTTATCCTTTGGCATCGAAAATGAAGGAGGGGCAGCCAGAGCTGGCCATTCGCGGTGAAGGAAAAACGACCGGTTTTATTGGTTTTTTGAGCATAAATTGTGAAAACGGAAAATTCTACTGGCTCGCGGCAGCTAATTACCATAAAACGATAGTGAAAGAAAAAGAGATTGCCGAGATAGTCCCCGCGCAGGTTATCAGTAACGCAACAAAGTTGTTCTGCAGACGGAAATAAGCCTGGCCGGCGTCAGCCTGTGCAGCAACTGGACCGGATCGAAGGCGATGGCTGTGCGGGGTACAGCAAAGATTTTATGATTTTGTTGCATTGCTTGTCGGTATATTACCAGTCACGTTCTGGATCAGTAATTTTAAGTACTTCTTCAGACAACTTGGCGAGCAATGCCTTGTCTGCCAGGTTATTGCAGCGTATCGCTGTCAATTGTGTATAAGCATCCGATCTTCGGAGGTAGCCGAATATGTTGCGGACATCCTTTTTCTTGTGCTGGATCGAGTCGTACAGTTGTTGATACCTCTCCTGAGGGTGTCTGGAGTCATTGTTCACTATTTCTTTGAATTCTTCCAATGAGAGCACGTAAAACTGGTCAATTGCCTTGTCCCTTATTTCTTTGAATATCTTCCAGTCCGATTCTTTTATGCGCGTCATTTTCAGCTCACCTCCTGGATTATACTGTATTTGACAGCACAAATATTATATCAGGGCAAAATCGTGTGTAGAAGGATCGTCACGCGACGCAATAGGATTAGTCGCGGTGTTGGTACATACGATGTACCCCCGTCCCCATCGTAACAGTGTACAAAGCATACCAAAGGATTTACAGCAAGAAAATGGCGTCTGTGGAAGAATCGTCACGTGATGCCATTTGATTTGCCTTGGTGTTGGTGCGTACAACGCACCCTACCTTGTCGTGACGGTGTGCGCAGCACACCAAAGGATTTACAGCAAGAAAATATCATGCACCAAAGTAGGGTGCGTTGTACGCACCGTACCCGGTTACTCGTGAAATCCCCAGATCGGCTTCAGCAGCTTTCCAAGGGGTGCGTATTCCTGGTTGGTTGCCGGGATGAATTTCCGGGTCTTGTATTTTTTAAACAGCCGCCGTGCGACGGTTCTTACCTGTGGATCCAGCAGCGCGTCGTGCATCTTACGGCGTGTCTGTGCGTCGATCGACTTGTTGATCGAAAAACCGCGGTCGGGCCAGTCGTGCGTGGCTTCGTACAGCAGCTTCAACCCTTTTTTCTGTTCCGGTTTACGCGAGTGCCAGAACTTGTTTCTGACGACCGCGGCGACTGCGCCCTTTTTTTGCACACAGACCAAGGCTTGCTTGAAACTCTTGACCGGAATGATGGTCGGCACGGCAGCGGGATTGGGAAACATGTCGAGCAGTCCGAGTGTCATCAGGTTCGGTGAGCCGATGCCACAGACACGTTTGCCCGCAAGCTTACGCAGTTTGTTGATGCCCGCGTCTTCACGCACGAATACCAGGAAATTGAGTTTGCGTGGCAGCTTGGCCAGGGCTTCGTGGTTACGCTTTTTGATACGCCAGCCGATGAACTGCGGGCCGTCGAAAACGATGTCATACTTGTCATCCAGCAGCGCCTGGCTGTATTCGATGAAGTTGTCGGCGATTACCAGCTTGACTTTTTTGCCACTGACCTTTGCAAGGTAGTCGGCAATGGGCTGGTACAGGTAGCGGGTCGATTCCGCAGTCTGTGTTGGCGGAGTCGAAAAAGTCAGTACGTCTTTTGCGCCGGCCCAGCCGGTTGCCAGCAGGAATAACAGGCATATGTATTTACAGCCGTTCATCGGTATCCTCGCCCTGTGAATCGTGATTCCAATACAGTCAATCATTTACGTTATATCGACATGGAAACTGAATTCTTTAGACGGGATTTGCTTCCTGTTGTCCATTTTCCAGGGATTCGATGGCCTGTTTCAGTGACAGCGGCCTGCTGAACAGAAATCCCTGGAAGCGCCTGCAGCCGGATTCCACCAGTGTGTCGAGCTGCTCGCGGGTCTCGACCCCTTCTGCAACCACGTTCAGCCCCAGGGCCTCGCCCATCGCCAGTACTGCCTTGGTGATGGCACTGTCCTCCGGTAAGCCATCGATCAGCGACCTGTCTATCTTCAGCGCCTGCACCGGCAGGTGCTTGAGGTCACTGAGTGATGAGTAGCCTGTACCGAAATCATCGATCGAAAGAGTAATGCCCATTTCCGTCACATCGCGCAGCAGTTTCCGGTTACGTTTCATCTCTCTCAGCATTGTACTCTCGGTGATTTCGATTTCAAGCCGTGATGCGTCGAAGCCGGTATCCTGCAGGATCGCCGCCAATGAACCGGTAAAGAAACGTTTGAGCTGGTAGCGTGACAGGTTGACGGAAATCTTGATATCCGGCGAGTGCCGGAGCAGTGCCCCTGTCTGCAGGCAGGCATTCTCCAGTACCCAGTTACCGATGTCGGCGATCAGTCCGGATTCCTCAGCCACCGCGATAAACTGGCTGGGCGGTACCCGGCCGAATCTGGGGCTGTCCCAGCGCAGCAGTGCTTCGAGGGCGATAATCTTCCGGTCTGTATCATACTGTGGCTGGTACTCGATAAACAGTTCATGACGGTCGATCGCCTGGCGCAGACAGACCTCCATGTCCATGCGCGCGCACATTTTTTCAGTCAGCTTCCTGGTGTAGAAGCAGTATTGGTCCTTGCCGAGTTTCTTGGCTTTGTACATTGCGGTATCGGCAGCGCGAATCAGCGTATCGATGTCCTGGCCGTCACTTGGTGCCAGCGCGATGCCGATGCTTGCCGAGCTGTAGTAGTCGTTGTCGTCGATGCAATAGAGTTCTGCGAGCTTTTCCAGGATGCGCTGCGCTGTCGACTTCACCGTCTCGATATTCGTGTAAGGCAGCAATACAGTGAATTCGTCGCCGCCTACCCGGGCAACGATATCGCTGTCGCGCACGCAGTCGCACAGCCTGGCGGCGACCTGTTGCAACAGCTTGTCGCCGGCAGCATGGCCGCGTGCGTCGTTGATCGTCTTGAAATTGTCCAGGTCGATAAACAGGAGCGCCAGCGGGGTGTTTTCGCTGCACTGGCGTCTTATCGAGTTGTCGAGTAGCTTTTCGAACGCGAAGCGGTTGGGCAGTTCAGTCAGCGTGTCGTGGTGTGCCAGGTAGGTCAGGCGCTTCTCCGATGCCTTGAGCAGACTGATATCGGAAAGTACAGCAACATACTGGCGGCGCTGCTGTTCGTCACAGATGCTGGACAGGTTAAGCAATGCTGGAAAGCGGTCGCCGTTCTTTTTGCGGGCCTGTACCTCGCCGCGCCAGCTGCCGTTGCTGAGCAGCTGCTGCCTGGTCCGTTCGACCAGGTACGGGTCGTCGAGCAGCAGCTTGAAGAGATTGCCTTGACGTATGTCTTCATCGTCGAAACCTGACATTCGGCGATAGGCCGGGTTGTAACGGAATACCATGCCATGGAGATCGGCGACCAGGATGGCTTCGGAAGTATTGTCGAAAGCGGTATTGGAATGGCGCAAGGTTTCATCGTTTCTGGCGCGCTCGATGGCGATGCCGGCAAGGTGGGCGGCGGTCTTCAGCAGCTGTTGATGCAACGCTCCGGGATGACGCTTGCTGAAGCTCGTGATCGCGAATGAACCTGTGACCCGGCCATGAATAAAGACCGGAAACGACCAACAGGCGCCGATGTGATACTGTTCCGCCAGGTGCCTGACCTTACACCAGCGTTCATCGATGACCACGTCACTGACAAATGCTGGTTTGCTGTGCAGTACGGCGTTGGCGCAGGAGCCGGCACCTTCGCCGGGAACCAGTCCGTTCAATGCCTCGACTGCAGCGGTTGGCATAGTCGGTGCGGCGATTACATGCAGGTGGGTACGTTCATGATTATAGACCATCACCGAGCCGACGCACTGGCCGACGATCTTTTCAGAGTGTGTGCACAGTTGGTTCAGTACTTCCACCAGCGCGCTGCCGGTAGCGATCATCTCCAGGATTTCAGCCTGCAAAGACAGCAGTCTGAAGGCATCGTTTTCGTGATTGTTTTCCATATACATGTGTTCGTGGTTGCTCCCTGCTGTCGGGAAGGTGCATCTCTTACCGATGTGCCACGGGGGTGCGGGCAATACCGGCTCACCAGGCTTCCCCTGTTTGCCGCACCGTTATTTCAATAGTAGGTTTAAATACGATAAAATCAATTATCGGTAGCGTCGTGGAATCATGGTGCTGTTATATTTTGCTTGACAGGGATTTTGACTGTGGATGATTTTGTTTGTGGATAGAAAGATATGTTGGTGTGCATGGCACACCCGGTATAAACCACGTGGAGATCGCTTGGAGCCTGAACCCCGCGGGATCGTTCAGGCGGGGGTTGGCATTGTCACGACCTGTCAAAACGCTTCACGCAGGGTGTGGTGCGTACAACGCACCCTACTTTGGGGCGTGGTATTTCTTTACCGTAAATCCTTTGGTGCACTGCGTGCACCGTCACGACAAGGCAGGGTGCGTTGTACGCACCAACACCAGGTTACTTGGTGATCGCCTGCATCATTTCTTTATACATTGGTGCCAGGATGGCAACGGCTTCTTTGAGGTTCGGGTTGGGATAGAGCCTGGTCATGTAGTCCGGGTTCAGCAGTGAGATTTCGGTCTTGCCGTCTTTCTTGTAGACCCCCATGTTACCGCAGGGCAGAAAGGCGCTGACTTTGAGTCCGGCTTTCCAGGCTTTTTTACCGGCCGCGCGGACACAGAATTTGACCAGGACCACTTGTCCTTTTTTGACTTTGAAGTCACCGAGATAGACCCATTTCTTCTGTTTCGCGAAGGCTTTGACTGCAGTGACGACATCGTTGACCGAGCGTGTCGTCTGCTTGACGATAAAGACAGGGTTGTCGTCAGCCGCCATTGCCGGATGGGTGGCAAGGACCGTTGCCAAGGCAAATAACCAGAATCCAAGAATTTGTTCCAGAGTCAGTTTCATCGTTTTTCCTTTTAACCATCAGTAAGTTGAAAGTCCGTTGTAAATCTGTCAGGTGGATTAGTTGTCCGCAGGGTATTGGTATTACTCCTGGGAGTAACTGCCAGGATATTACAACATAATAATATAGTGATGCGTGATTCTAATGAGGTTGGCTGCAGGAGTCTGTGCGATTTCGCACATAAAAAATGAGATAACCCGCTTTGTTTACCGTTTTCTTGCTGCGCACGGTGGGCTGAAAGCAGCCACTCTGGCTGATTTTGCGAAATCAGGGGCTGACAGGCGGAGCATGCCCGCACACGCCGTTGCTCGAATTTCGACAACGGGTGTGACTCACGCTCCGCCTTCAACAGTGATGAGACTTAGTCGGCCTTTTCACTTTCCAGCAATTTACCGGATTTTTCGCTCGAAATCGCGATTTTCCGCGGTTTCATCGCTTCCGGCAGCTCGCGTTCCAGGTCGATATGCAGCAATCCGTTTTCGAGTGAGGCACTGACTACTTTGACATAGTCTGCAAGCTGGAATTTACGCTCGAAGTTTCGGGCGGCGATTCCCTGGTGCAGATATTTCTTTTCTTCCTCAGTCGCTTTTTTACCGGTTACGGTCAGGTTGTTGCGCTCCGAGACGATCGAAATCTCGTCTTCGGTAAACCCGGCGACTGCCATGGTGATACGGTACTTGTCTTCATCGGTCAATTCGATGTTGTACGGGGGATAGCCTCCATAGGTCTTGTCCGAACGCATCGCCGAGTCAAGCAGGTTGACCAGGTGATCGAAGCCGACAGAAGAACGGAAAAGTGGAGTCAAATCAAGAGTTCTCATTATCATACCCTCCTAAGAGCAATATGTGGTCCGGCAAGCCTCTTGTAATAAGCAGCGTGGACCAGTTGTTGTCGCTGAAGCCTGTCATTGTCTGACCAGGCCTGTGTCACAGGCCTTCGTACCGAAGCACCTGCTTGGTTAGAGATATAGGGACAGTGATTTTTTTTTTCAAGTGTGGGTTCCGCAACGCGGTTGTCAAAACCGTTTTCTTTGCCATGATGTTATATTATGCATTTATTAAAATTTTCTATGATTGACGTAAAATTGCTCTATATGGATTTTTCCCTGTCTTTTATCCTGATCGAATCACTAAAGAATTATAAAAACAGCTGCTTATGTGCAACTCACAGGCTGTAGAATCTAAAGCCATACGACAAGTAATGGTTAAATTTTTTGCATTTAGTTTTTATAAATATGTGCTATTCAGGAAATTTCTCAAATAGCAACAGTATATTCATAAATTTCCATTTAAACTCTTTTTTAACAATAAGTTATGTAAATAAGAGTGGTGTTGGTTTCAGCCTCCCAGGTTTGGAAGCCAAGGATAGCCGATAAAAATATACAGCAAGCATTCAAAATAATAAAAATTTGATATTTTATAAACCGTTGCTTTTCTATGCCTGGGTATGTTCGCATAGCCCGCGAGGCGGCCGGGATAACAATTCTGGATTTTTGATCTAAATTGTCTATATCAGTTTTCAACAATTTATCCGTGAACAGCCAGCCTGCTCCGTTCCATCGACGGTTTCCCGG
>JALUUZ010000459.1 GCA_027021095.1 Gammaproteobacteria bacterium | reverse complement strand
AGCAAATCACACGGGAAATGGTGCGTAAACGCACCCTACCAGGGGCTTATTGTATCGAGAACATATAGACCCAGCTGAGCTTGAGATACTTGGGGTTCGACCTGAGCAGGCGCGGCGGGATCCGGATCAGCATCGCCTGTTCGGTGTACCTGACGACGGCGTTTACGACACCGACTTCGGACCATTGACCATTGAAACGGTTCTTCTGCAACAACGGAAACTGTGTCTTGCGACCGTACTGCATGTTGACCTTGAACCTGTCCGTCTGCACCGAGAAGTGATCCAGCATCCGGTAAGCGGTACCGTCACTGGTATGCAGACTGATCAACATGGCCTTCGGCCAGCGTCCCGAGCGCAGGCGCAACAGCGCGCCGCTGCCGTGTACGTAATCGCTGGTAATGTCGACCCGATCCTGCTTCGTCCCCACCAGCACATTGATTTTCGGTGGATGTTTGCGGGATGAAGTACCGAACTGGTTGGTACTGGCACTGACCACGTAGACACGGCTCGTGCCTGCATCGGCCGCGCAGGCACCGGCAGACAACAGCCCACAGGCCAACAGCAGGCAGTAGCTGAACATGCTGCCTGGCCGGTAAGCACTGCGCCTGCACCCGGCCGGCGGCCTCTGTGTAAAACGCATCGTTTCTGCCATGACCCGTCGATGGAATGAAAAAACAGGGATCTTCTGTCGAACGTAACTATACGTCATGAAAAATAAAGATGAAAGTCTTCTGCCAAGTGACGACCGTACCGCCATGTGTTATATATACAACTCAACTATACTGTTGAATAACGATGAACGATCCAGGGCGGGACTCGAGTCCAGCGCCCTCAACACCTGCAAAAACAACGGAGCAGCACGCTCTGGCGTGTGCAGTGGATTCCGGTAGACTAAAGATGCTGACAGCGCACCAAAGTAAAACAAGCCTGCTGCAACTCTTCCTCGGCGTGCTGCTGCTGTCTGCAGCCGGCCTGCACCAGGCTGGCGCGAAATCGCTGTCCAACGCCCGGCAGCTGGCCGAGAAGGTGAAAAAAATACTGCACGATGGTGATCTGATTTTTCAAAACCGGCGCACCAAGCAGGGCCGGGCCGTGGAATACGCAACCGGCTCGCGCTACAGCCATATGGGGATTGTCTTTATCCGTAACGACCAACCCTATGTACTCGAAGCCATCAAGCGTGTGACCTATACCCCGCTGCGCAAATGGATCAAACGCGGCCGTAATCACCTGTTCGTGGTCAAACGCCTGCGCAACGCGGGAAAACTCCTCGGCCCGGAGAAAACGAAGCGCCTGCGCACCGAGGCCGAAAAACACCTCGGCAAGCGCTATGACACCCTGTTCGGCTGGGACGACGACAGGTTCTACTGTTCGGAACTGGCATGGAAAACCTACTTCCGTGCAACCGGGCTGGTCATCGGCGCACAGAAAAAGCTTGCTGATTTCAACCTGACACACCCGGCGGTCCGGCGCAGGCTGGCACGGCGTTACGGCAACCACATACCGTACCAGATGTCGGTCGTTTCACCAGCCGATATTTTCCATTCGCGCCTGTTGGTGACCGTCACTGTGCAGAACCCGTTTTAGCGGCTGGAACCCGGTTGACGATGACCTACAAGGATCTACGCGACTTTATCCACCACCTGGAGTCCTGCGGCGAACTGCTGCGTATCA
>JALUUZ010000458.1 GCA_027021095.1 Gammaproteobacteria bacterium | reverse complement strand
CCTGCGCCGCACCCGGCTGTACTGAGCCGACGGGCAGCGAACTGCACTCATGTCACTGAAACAGCAGATACTCGATGACGTCAAACAGGCCATGCGCGCCAAAGACAAGCCGCGGCTGAACGCATTGCGGCTGATCACCGCTGCGATCAAGCAGATCGAGGTCGACCGTCGCATCGAGTCACTGGATGACAGCCAGGTCACTGAAGTGCTGACAAAAATGGTCAAGCAGCGGCGTGATTCACTGGATCAGTACCAGCAGGCCGGACGTGATGACCTGGCCGGGCAGGAGCAATACGAACTGGATCTCATTCAAACCTACCTGCCGCAGCCTCTGTCGGAACAGGAAATCAGCAGGCTGATCGAAGACGCCATCGCCGAAACTGGGGCGAGTGCAATGAAAGACATGGGTAAAGTCATGGGATTGCTGAAACCCAAGCTGACCGGCCGTGCCGACATGGGCGCTGTGAGCAAGCTGATCAAGAGCAGATTGTCCTGACCGCCCGCCATCCACACACCCTCCCTGCAACCAGGGTGCGTTATACGCACCAACACCAAGGAAAATTGAATCGTATCACGTGGTCATTCTTCCACACACGATTCTTCCACACCGCATCATTGCCCATACATTGGTGTGCACGGCGCATCCGTGCCTGTGCGCTCCCCGGCCGTAAAAGCCGCCCAAGCCGCACCCTTGCGCCGTCTCGCTACGAACGGTGGTGAGAAATGCGGGCTAGTCGGACTTGGGAAAAGGCCCGGCGACCCCGCCTGCCGAGACCCAGCCACGGCCAACCTTCTTGATGTCTCCGATCACCAGGTCGAAACGCTTGTTGCCACTGATAAAAGAAACGGTCACCTTGTCCATCTTGACCACACCTTCCTGGCGGTAGGGATGGCTTTTGGTGATCTTCTCGACCTTGATCCTGTTCCAGTCGATCCCCAGCTTCTCTGCTTTCTGCAGTGCACGGATAAAGGATTTCCTGCGCAGCCGGGAACTCTTCTCGGCGCTCGACTTGATGCGTGCGGCAACCATGCTGCGCAGCCGGGCGAAGGTCTTCTGATCGACATTGCTCTGGCCGACCACTTCCTTCTCCAATGAATCGAGCATAAACTTGATGTCCTTCTTGTGAAACATGTACTGATCGAATTTTTTATAGTCTTTCGCCTGTAACGACTCGACGACCGATACCGCCAGGCCATCCGGCCCTGAAGCAGACGAATCCGAGCAGGCGTTGAGCAGGCCGGCGGCCAGTAGAATCAAAAACAGGCTGACTGTCCTGTTGAGCACTTGTTGCATCCAACCGACCCCATGTTATGGTGTAGTCAATCCAGGATAAACCCTGTGAAAACTGTCTTAAACTTGTACTATACCTAAACACAAGCGGCAAATAAATCCGGTAACCCTGAAAGATGCGCATTCCCCAGACTTTTATCGACGAGTTGTTAACCCGTACCGATATTGTGGAAATAATCGACAAACATGTGCCGCTCAAAAAGGCCGGCAAGGAGTACATGGCCTGCTGCCCGTTTCACAACGAGAAAACCCCTTCCTTTACCGTCAGTCCGCAAAAACAGTTCTACCACTGTTTCGGCTGCGGCGCACATGGTACCGCGATCGGCTTTTTGATGGACTACGAGCGTATGGAATTCGTCGAGGCAGTCGAGGAACTCGCGTCGATGCTCGGGCTGAACGTGCCGCGTGAACAAGGCGGTGAAACACAACCCGACCGTGACAGCCCACGCCTGCTTGAGCTTCTCGAGCAGGCGAACCACTATTTCCAACAGCAGCTGCGCGAACACCCGGCGGCACAAAAAGCCGTCGACTACCTGAAACAGCGCGGGGTCAGCGGCGAGATCGCCAAACGTTTTGGGCTTGGCTTTGCCCCCCCCGGCTGGAACAACCTGACCCAGCTGCACCCGGACCCGGAAACCCGGCAACGACTGGCCGCGGCAGGCCTGATCGTCGCCAGGCCGGGAAACGAGTTCTATGACCGTTTCCGGAACCGGATCATCTTCCCGATCCGCAACCGCCGAGGGCGTGTAATCGGTTTCGGTGGCCGCGTCCTCGACGCCAACGACAACCCCAAGTACCTGAACTCACCGGAAACACCGGTTTTTCACAAGGGACGCGAGCTGTACGGCCTGTACGAAGTACGTGAACAGCTGCGCCATCCGCAGCGCCTGCTGGTGGTCGAGGGCTACATGGACGTCATTGCACTGGCACAGTTCGATATTCCCTATGCGGTTGCAACACTAGGCACCGCCACCAGTGCAGACCACCTCAAAGCCCTGTTCCGGCTGGTCAAGGAAGTCGTGTTCTGCTTCGACGGCGATGCCGCCGGACGCCGGGCGGCATCGAAGGCACTGGAAACCGCACTGCCACTGATCGAAGACGGGCACCAGGTCGGTTTTTTGTTTTTGCCCGAAGGCCAGGACCCCGACTCGCTGGTACGCAGCGAGGGCAGGCAGGGCTTCGAAGCACGTATCACCCAGGCGATGCCGTTGTCCGAATACCTGCTGCACAGTCACGCGCGGCAGATCGATACGCACAGTGTCGATGGCAAGGCACGCTTTATCGCGACCCTCCGCCCGTTACTCAAGCAACTCCGGCCAGGTATCTTCCGCGAACTGGTGCTGCGTAAAACCGCCGAATACCTGCAACTGCCGCTGTCCGCACTGGAGCAGGGACTGGACAAGCCGGTCACTGCCGAAACACCGGTCCCAGCACGTCCTACCAGCCGCCAGCCGGTCAAAAAAACGCCAGTTCGTCACGCCATCACCCTGCTGCTGCATCATCCTGAATTTGCTCAGAAAATAGATGATCTCGAGGCGTTGCGGGAAATCGATCTGCCAGGGATAAAACTTTTCGTCGAGCTACTTGAGACTTTACGATCCAACCCCAATTTGAACATCGGGGCGTTACTAGAGCGCTGGCGGGACAAAGACAACGCCAAACACCTGCTGACCCTCGCCAGGCAGACGTTGCCTGGCGAAAAGCAAGGATTATCAGCAGAATTTTCCGATGTGATAAAAAATTTAATGGCTGTTAAGCATGAGCAGCGCTGGCAGGCGCTGCAACAGAAACTATCCCGGGAAGGGCTTAGCCAAGCCGAAAAACTGGAATACCAACAGCTACTTGATGTAATGAGCCAGCAAAATACTTGAGTATTACTTTCTAGTAATATGGCCTATATTATAGTAAACTGATTGTTTGTTTTGGCTACATATCAATCAGTCAGGGTATGGTTAATTCAACAACTACTTGTAAAGGTTATCTTCAAGCGATTCAATGACAGACTTAACGAATCAAGATCAGCAACAGTCACAACTGCGCAACCTGATTGCCAAGGGCAAGGAACAGGGCTATCTGACTTATGCGGAAGTCAATGATCACCTGCCCAGTGATATCGACGATCCGAACCAGATCGATGTCATTATCGGGATGATCAACGACATGGGTATCGCCGTCCATGAAGTGGCGCCTGATGTTGAAAGTCTGCTGCTGTCCGACGATGCCGTGTCGACAGACGACGACGCGGCCGATGAAGCGGCGGCAGTACTGGCATCGACTGTCGATAACGAACTGGGACACACGACCGACCCGGTGCGCATGTATATGCGTGAAATGGGTTCTGTCGAACTGCTGACCCGGCACGGCGAAATCGAAATCGCCAAACGTATCGAAGAAGGCCTGCGCCAGGTCACCTCTTCACTGGCACTCTACCCCAACTCGGTACGCCATGTACTGGATATGTACGACAAAGTCGTCAAAGAGGACGGGCGGCTGACCGATGTCATCACCGGCTTTATCGACCTCGACGCCGGCGATGAGCCGATCCCGACACCTGTGAACAAGGCCGCGGATGCCGCAAAGACCGAAACGGCGAGCGACAGTGACGACGACAACGCAGTGGAAGACACAGGCCCCGACCCGGAGGAAGCGGCACAGCACTTCAAACAATTGAAAAAGCAGTTCGAGAAGTTCAACAAGGCGCTGGACAAGTACGGCCTGCAGGATAAACGCTGCCAAAAGGCGCAACAGGAACTGGTCGATACCTTTATGCGCCTGAAGCTGGCGCCACGTGTGTTCGAAAACCTGCGCTACAGCCTGCATACCATGGTCGAGAACATCCGCAAGCTCGAACGCGTGATCATGTACATCTGCGTACAGAAGGCGCATATGCCGCGTAAAGAATTCATCACCTCGTTCCCGAAAAACGAGACCGACCTGGAATGGCTCAACAAGCAGATCAAGGGTGGTTACAAATACTCGCCGATCCTGGCCGACCACAAGGACCAGATCCTGAAGGCACAACAACAGCTGGCACGGCTGGAAGAGGTCTCCGGTCTGACGATCAGCGAAATCAAGGACATCAACCGGCGTATGTCGATCGGTGAAGCCAAGGCCAGGCGTGCAAAGAAGGAAATGGTCGAGGCCAACCTGCGGCTGGTGATCTCGATCGCAAAGAAATACACCAACCGCGGCCTGCAGTTTCTAGACCTGATCCAGGAAGGCAATATCGGCCTGATGAAGGCCGTCGACAAGTTTGAATACCGCCGTGGCTACAAGTTCTCGACTTACGCCACCTGGTGGATCCGCCAGGCCATCACCCGGTCGATCGCCGACCAGGCGCGCACGATCCGTATCCCGGTGCATATGATCGAAACGATCAACAAGCTCAACCGTATTCAACGCCAGATGCTGCAGGAAATGGGACGCGATCCGACACCGGAGGAACTGGCCGTCAAGATGGAAATGCCCGAAGACAAGGTGCGCAAGGTACTGAAGATCGCAAAAGAGCCGATCTCGATGGAAACCCCGATCGGCGATGACGAGGATTCGCACCTGGGCAATTTCATCGAAGACCATGCGGTCATCTCCCCGGTCGACTCGGCGACGATCGAAGGCCTGCGCGAAGCGACACACTACGTCTTGTCGGCACTGACACCGCGCGAAGCCAAAGTGCTGAGAATGCGCTTCGGCATCGACATGAACACGGATCATACACTGGAAGAAGTCGGCAAGCAGTTCGATGTCACCCGTGAACGGATCCGCCAGATCGAAGCCAAGGCATTGCGCAAGCTGCGTCACCCGTCCCGCTCGGACAAACTGCGCAGTTTCCTCGATTCAGACAATACGTGATATTTGTTTTTGCGCCTGAATGGCGTATACTCACTGTCCGTCAAGGAACCGCTGCTTGATTCGGCGGTTCCTCGGCAGGGCCTGTAGCTCAGTTGGTTAGAGCAGGGGACTCATCAAAATGGTGCGTTCATGCCGAAAAGCATGAAATGAACGGGATGAATTCAGGGAACCCTTCACAGCAGACACGCTGCTGGCGACCCTGAGCCAAGCCGGGAGTACACTCCCGGAAGGTGCAGAGACTACCTGGGGACTGATCCTTGACCGGAAGACTTGACACCGGCCGGCAGATCGAAGCGTCCTTAATCACAGGGTAAAGCGTCCCGCACCCTACCAACCCACCCGGGTTGCGGGTGATGAGATAGTCCGCGCCTGGTGGAAACACCAGGATCACGTGAATCCCTTGGTCGTAGGTTCGAGTCCTACCAGGCCCACCAAATCCCTTCAGGGTTCTTGCTCGCCTTCGGCAATTTATTTGTTACAGGAAAACGACTTCAACATCCCGCGCTGCGTGGATACCTTCGAGGAAAAGCATCTTCGCGTGATGCGATACAAGCTGTCACGGTGGCGACGCGTACAACGATAGCTGGAATATAATATGGATACCCCCTTTCCAAATAGAGCTATGCTCGAAACTGGTGTGCGGGATGATTGAAGAAGGCGGCGTACCCTGCTGAAATTGGTTTCGCAAAACTGATGGACAGTAGCACATCCATATCACGTGGATGTTTTAGTTTGTGAAATATGCAGGTTCCTCGGACCAGCACGGAGACGGTACTATAAAACCGGATTGTGACTAAAAAGGGGTTTTTATGCTGGGTGATTATGATTATACTTAACTTGAGAACTAATGACGCATTACTTTATCCCACTTTTGACCCTTACACATAGTTACCGCGAATTACATACAATGATTGAATCGATTGACATCACGACAGACACAATCGAGAAGATGTATAAGCTAGCGGAAGTTCCACTACTATTGTCGTCACATCGAAACCTTTGGGAGTCATTTGGGTGGAAATATGAATCTAGTGTAGGAGATGAGTTTGGTTTCAAAGTAGATGTGCCAGGTGGTTTTCCATTGAGCGTTGATCCCTTGGGGCAAGAAATAGTTAGTACGAGTCTACCGTTTTGTTATTGGGAAGGGTTTTTTGATAATTCGCATAGCGATATTGAGGAGTTTGAAAAGGAAAAGTTACAATACGATACATCATTTGATAATTCCCTTGAACTAGCCAAAAGCGTATTAGGAAATCCAAAATGCGATTGGAGAGATGATGATATGGA
This sequence comes from Gammaproteobacteria bacterium, assembly GCA_027021095.1. Classification (GTDB taxonomy): domain Bacteria; phylum Pseudomonadota; class Gammaproteobacteria; order SZUA-21; family SZUA-21; genus SZUA-21. Next base: position 1,458 of record JALUUZ010000458.1, on the reverse strand, counting down.
TCATCACAGAGCTGCAATCTGGCACACGGATGAAAGTGTATTTGTAATACAACAAGCATGTTTTGACCCACAATTTGGTATAGAGCTAAATATTTGGATTCAGGCTTTTGATAATAATGGGTTTTCACCAACATCACCATTGATTGACTATCTATCTAATTACAGCGCAGAGCGCCATAGTAAGCTCGGTTTCCCTGCATTACTATGGTAAACATAAAGTAATAAATTGTGGATAAATTGTGTAGTTTGCCTAACAATCATATCAAGTCGGATGCCTCACCTCGCACGATGCCCGCTGCGCAGGCAATTGTACCGCGCAGGTTCGGCGCCGCTTATGTGAAATGTTATGCCCTGATAGACAAGCCACCTGACATGGAGAATAGGGTTTGAGTGAATTTGTTGAGAAAGTGCGCGTATTAGTGAACGCTGGAGAGGTTCGAATATCTGAGCACGGATACGATGAGTTGGCTGAGGATAGTTTGACTGCGAGAGAAGTGCTCGATGGAATCGTGGATGCCGCAGTTGTTGAAGAGTACCCAAACTATCCGAAGGGCCCATGTGTTCTATTGTTGCAAAAGGATAAATCCGGTTCTCCAATTCATGTTGTTTGGGGTATCCCGAAAGGACATGATAAGCCAGCAGTCCTAATCACTGCGTATCGGCCTGATCCGGAACGGTGGGATGATTCATTCTCTAGGAGGCGGTAACGATGAAACAGCGGAAGAAAATTAAGTATGTGCATGAAGGCCGCTATGTAGCGGAGGTAGAAGTTGAGTTACTAGAAGATGAAACTGGTTGGTCGCCTTATCTAAGTGTTGAGGACGCCTATAAGCTGGATAATGTAAGGGATGCCATTCGCCAGGGTGATCTGGAATCGGCGGCGAAATACGGGCGAATTTACGAACTCCGTCCAATCGCACATCAATAATGGCATAATCGGGTAACCGGGGGTCTCTAACCCCCAGTCCCCACACCACCCGGCATGCGGGTCCGCACCGGGCGGTTCGTCAAGCATAATGAAACTTGATCCACAGCTCTCTAACCGAGACGAGTCCTTGTTCCGCCAACCACTTATTGGTCATGCCCGACTGCGTGGCGAGAGTTCTCGCCAAACGGTACGGACCTTTAGAACTTAGCCCAAGGCCCACAGCTGGATAACGTAATATATCTTTCGCACATTTGAAGAGACATCTGCGAAAATCAGCGAAACCTGTGAATAACATGGAAGATCATTGATGCCAGATCGTCAAGGCGAAATTCTGTTTCACCAGATCGTGCCGTTAGCGTCGCAGAAGGAGGGTAAGAAAGGTGGGTTGAGAACACCCCTTTATCGTTAAGGAAATACGACCGTTAAAGATGCTTCACCCCCTGCCGATAAACCGGACAGGTTGACCTGTCACGAATCAATCCGGCCCTATGTCAAAAACCAAGTTAAAGCCCAGTGATATCTCTATCGGC
>JALUUZ010000457.1 GCA_027021095.1 Gammaproteobacteria bacterium | reverse complement strand
CAATGTCTCCACCAGTGACTGAAATGATTTTCTGCGCTTCTTGTCCTGTGCGATGACAGACGATGCAATCGAAATCGCCGCGGCGGTACACTACAGCTTTTTACCCGAGTCCTACGACGATGACCTGCTGTCGGTCGAGACGGTGCTGCGCCCGGCCGAAACCCTGGGCGGCGATTATTGTTCGGTGTTTGCGCTCAGCGAGTCCAGGACCCTGCTTTGCGTCTGCGACGCGGTCGGCCATGGGATTGCTTCAGCGCTGTTTGCCTCGCGCATCAATACGTTCGTGTTGAGCCACGCGCTGCAAGAGACGACACCCTGTGACCTGTTGGTGTCGTTGAACCGGTTTTTGTGCACGCGTCTGCGTATCGCCGGTATGTTTGCCAGCTTTTTTGCGGTCATCTTCGATCGGCAGAAGATGCAGATCGATTTCGCCGGGGCGGGGCACCCGCCAGTGCTGCACTATTCGGCGGCCGGTCAACGTGTGACCCCGTTGCATTCGGTCACCACCCTGCTTGGCATCGAGACCCCGCTGGTCATCGATTGTCAGAGCAGTGTGCGCCGGCTTCAGCCGCGCGACAAGTACGTGTTGTACACGGACGGTTTGATCGAGGCCTGTGACCGGCATGGCGTCATGTATGGCGAGCGGCGCCTGGCCGGGTTCGTTGCGCGTCACCACCAGCTTTCAAGCCGGGAATTCAACCAGCGGTTGCTGCGCGAACTCGAGGACTATACTGAGGGTCAGGTCAGAGACGATATGCTGTTGATGACAGTTACTGTCAAGTAGAACGAAACCGCGTTTTCAAATCGCAGGGGGTGAGCGGATGGATACAGGATTTTTGTTGAGCGTGCTGGAGATCATGTCCGCGCTGTTCGTGTTTCTGGTCGGGCTGGCGGTGCTGGCGATCCTGGTCGTCTATATCGCAGACGTCACCCAGACCCGGCATGCGATTCGGCATAACTACCCGGTCATCGGCCGCCTGCGCTACCTGTTCGAGACACTCGGCAAGTTCTTTCGCCAGTATTTTTTTGCGATGGACCGCGAGGAGCTGCCGTTCAACCGTGCGGTGCGCTCGTGGGTCTACCGCGCTGCCAAGAACCTAAGCAACACCGTGTCGTTCGGCTCGACGCGTGACCTGCGTCCGTCGGGCACCCTGCTGTTCGTCAACTGTGCTTTTCCGACACTCGGCGAGGACGCGACCCCGCTGGCGCCGTTGACGATCGGTGAGGGCGTCGCACACCCGTACACGACGGCGTCACTGTTCAACATCTCGGCGATGAGCTTCGGCGCCTTGTCGAAACCGGCGGTACTGGCTTTGTCGAAGGGTGCGCGGATGGCCGGCTGCTGGATGAATACCGGCGAGGGCGGGCTGGCCCCGGCGCACCTGCAGGGCGGTGCCGACCTGGTGTTCCAGATCGGTACTGCGAAGTATGGGGTGCGCGACGCGCAGGGGCGTTTCGATGATGACAAGCTGGCCGCGGTGGCCGCACATCCACAGGTCAGGATGTTCGAGATCAAGCTCAGCCAGGGCGCCAAGCCGGGTAAGGGCGGGATTCTGCCGGGGGCCAAGGTCACCGAGGAGATCGCCGCGATTCGCGGTATTCCGGCCGGCCAGGATTCGATCAGCCCCAACCGTCACCCGGAAATCGAATCGGTCGGCGATTTGCTCGACATGATCGACCATGTG
>JALUUZ010000456.1 GCA_027021095.1 Gammaproteobacteria bacterium | reverse complement strand
ATATTGCGTCCCGCCCTGGAGCACGAACTTGCGTCCGAGTTCCGCGATACGCGGAATCTGCACCACGTACTGCCAGACATTCTTCGGCAGCACCATCGCTAAGCCGGCAAACAGCTCTTCCTTGGTGAATCCTTCCTTCTGGAAGTTCACGCGGTCGGTATCGAGAAACACCGCGCAGCCATAACTGAATTTCGGTGACAACTCGGCCGAGAACGCGACATCGGCAAACTGGCGCACATCGACACCGAACTGGTCGGCCATCGCCTGCAACAGCATGCCGTTCCCGGCCGAGCACTGGTTCGACAAGCGAAAATTCTTGATGGTCCCGTTCTGCAGAAACAACACCTTGATGTCCTGGCCGCCGATATCACACACCACGTCGACATCGTCGCCGCAGTATTTCTTTGCACTCATCATGTGCGCAACCGTCTCGACGATGTTGGCATCGCTGCGCACCGCCTTTTCCAGCACATCGGCAGCATAACCGGTCGCGCCGAACCCGGCGATCTCGAGCGTACACTGCTGATCGAGTACGAACTGCCTGATCCGGTACAGGATGTCCTTGGTATCCTGAATCGGGTTGCCTTTCGACAACTGGTATTCCTTGGTCAGGATCTCACCCTGCTCATCGATCAGCACCGCCTTGGAACTGGTCGAGCCGCCGTCCAGCCCGATATATCCCCGGATATGCATCCCGGGTTCGAACACCGCTGGATTGAAATCCGGTATCCGGTATTGCCGGATAAACTCCTCGAGCTGCTTTTTCTCGCGGATCAGCGGCGGCCCGGCCGAATCTCCGAGCTTGGACTTGCGGCCGCCGAGAATAAAATCGCGTAACGGCTGTGTGCCGCGGTAGGCCTGCGCGCCGGCATTCTCCTGCACACCGAACATGACTGCGCCGTAAGCAGCAAAATACTGCGCGTTGTCCGGTACGACGATCAACTCCTCCAACGGCCGCGCCGGTGGTTCGTAACCGCGTTCCTGCCAGGTCTGCGGAATACGCAGGCGCCAGCACTGTTGCAGGAAAGGCAGGTAAGTGTTCGGCCCTCCCAGCAGCAGCACCCGTGAAGTCAGGGTATTGCCACGGGTCAAGACCGACAGGTTCTGCATCACGATCGCATCCGCCAGCGAGTTCATCACCTCTGCCGACGGCACACCGGACTTGATCAGGTTGACGATATCGGTTTCGGCAAACACACCGCACTTGGCCGCGACATGATGCAGTTTGCCATCGTCGAACTCAAGTGCGGTCAACTGCTGCGGAGACATCCCGACTTTGAGTACACACTTGTCGATCGTCGCACCGGTTCCCGACGCACACTTGTCGTTCATCGACGTAATGACCTGGCGTTCGCCGGTCTCGGGGTTTTCCTTGAACAGAATGATCTTGGCATCCTGACCGCCGAGTTCGATCACGCTGTTGACATCCGGATAGAGTTTTTCGACCGCCAGGGTCACGGCATTGACTTCCTGCACGAACCTGGCGCCCAGCGGTTCGACCAGCGGGCCGGCCCCGGAGCCGGTGATAAAGACACTGATCTCCCGATCGGGCACATCGGTGAACTCTTTCCTGGCTTCCTCCAGCAGTTCGAGCACCTTCTCGGCCTGCCGGGTTTCGTGGCGCTCGTAACGCTGCCACAGAATCCTGTACTGTGCGGGTTCAACGACGATACACTTGGCCGTCGTC
>JALUUZ010000455.1 GCA_027021095.1 Gammaproteobacteria bacterium | reverse complement strand
GATCTACCTGTTCGGCAGATCGCTGCAGGATCCGCATGGTTTCGACATGGTGCGGCAGTTGCTGCAAAATGCCTATTTCAAGCTTGTCAGTGTGCCGCTGGTGTGGGCGCTGGCACACCACCTGTTTGCGGGTATCCGTTATCTGCTGCTTGACCTGGAGTACGGGGTCGGCAAGCCGGCCGCTCGGTTCAGTGCCTACTTGGTGATCGTGGCCGCACTGGGGGTTACGTTGTTCTATGCCGGGAGCCTGTTGCGATGAGCAGACGCTTCCAGGGGTTGAACGCGTGGCTGCTGCAGCGTGTCAGTGCACTCTACCTTGCAGTTTTTATCCTCTATCTGCTGTTTCATTTCACCCTGTCGCCGCCGGCGAGTTACCACGAGTGGCGCGCCTGGGTCGCCGGCCCGGTCATCAGTACCGGCCTCTATATCTTTGTGTTGCTGTTGCTTGGCCATACCTGGGTCGGTGTACGTGATGTGCTGATGGACTATGTCTCGTCGCTGGTGCTGCGTGCCGTCCTGTTGCTGCTGCTGGCGTTCAGCCTGGTGGCCGCCGGCATCTGGGTTGCGCGTATCCTGGTCATGGTCAGCCTGGTCAGTGTGAAATGACGATTCCAAGACGAAAATTCGATGCCCTGATCATCGGGGCCGGTGGCGGCGGACTGAAGGCCGCGTTGCAGCTGGCCCAGGCCGAGGCCAGTGTTGCGGTAGTGTCCAAGGTCTTCCCGACGCGCTCGCATACCGTGGCCGCCCAGGGAGGGGTCAATGCCGCGCTGGCGAACGTGACCGAAGACAACTGGCACTGGCACATGTTCGATACCGTCAAGGGCAGTGACTACCTTGGTGACCAGGATGCGATCGAATACATGTGCCGCGCAGCTTCACGCGTGGTCTATGAACTCGAGCATTCCGGCGTGCCGTTTTCACGCTTGACCAACGGCAGGATCTACCAGCGCGCGTTTGGCGGTCAAAGCCGTAACTTCGGTGGTGAACAGGCGACACGCACCTGCGCTGCGGCGGATCGTACCGGTCATGCGATCCTGCACAGCCTGTACCAGCAGAATATCCGTGCCAAGACCCATTTTTTCGATGAGTATTTTGCGGTCGACCTGATCAGTGACGCTGACGGCTGTGTGCTTGGTGCGCTGATACTCGAGATCGAGACCGGGGAACGTTTGCTGGTCGAGGCCAAGACCACGCTGATTGCGACCGGCGGTGCCGGGCAGCTTTTCCGTACCACGACCAATGCGCTGATCAACACCGGTGACGGGATGGCGATGGCGCTGCGTGCCGGGATACCGCTGCAGGACATGGAGTTTTTCCAGTTTCACCCGACCGGGATCGCGGGCAAAGGGATGTTGATCACCGAGGGAGTGCGCGGCGAGGGCGGCTACCTGGTCAATGCGGATGACGAACGGTTTATGGAACGTTATGCACCGAAGGCCAAGGACCTTGCCAGCCGTGATATCGTCAGCCGGGCGATTGCCATCGAGGTGCGTGAAGGCCGGGGTTGCGGCCCGGACAAGGATCATGTGCTGTTGAAAATCGATCACCTCGGTGCGGAGGTCATCAAGAAACGGCTGCCGGGCATTCGTGATACCTCGATGACCTTCTTGAAGATCGATCCTGTCTATCAGCCCATTCCTGTTTACCCGACGGCACACTACACGATGGGCGGTATTCCTACCAACC
>JALUUZ010000454.1 GCA_027021095.1 Gammaproteobacteria bacterium | reverse complement strand
CACAACATTAAATTTTTGGCCATATCGTTCAAAATTAAATTCCTCTTCGTACTACCCTGTCATTCTAATGCAATTTATCAAAATTAATATAAATAAATTTCCGCGTCGATTCTGTGCTTTGCGGCCGGTTTTCTCAAGCCCAACACCGCACGGCCTGACTAAATTATTGATTTTAAAAATATAGCTGCCACGCCGCTTCAATCACTGCCTGCTGCCGGTCCGTAACCGGTGGCCAGCAGATAGACTTCACGGCTTCTTGGTCTTGACGCTTTCGGCTTGATAAACTGCACCTTTTGAAACTGCTTGCGCACCAGCCTGACAAACCCGTCAAATCCTTCACCTTGAAACAACTTGACCAAAAATACACCGGACTCGCTAAGGACCTTGTCCGCCAGATCGAGTGCCAGCTCGGCAAGATACATCGCCCTGGGCTGATCGATCGAAGCCATACCACTAATATTGGGCGACATATCCGACATTACAAGGTCAATCCTGCCATTGTCCAGGCTATCCAGTATTTTTTCCAGGGTTTCCATGTCGGTAAAATCCCCCTGAATAAATTTCACTCCCGGCACTTCGTCCATCGCCAACAAGTCCACTGCAATTAGCATTCCCCTGTTACCGATCAGCGACATCGCATACTGGCTCCAGCCGCCAGGCGCCGCGCCCAGCTCGATGACACGCATACCCGGCCGCAGCAGGCGATGCCGCTGCTGCACTTCCATCAGTTTGTAGACCGAACGCGAGCGAAAACCCTCGGCCTGGGCACGCCTGACGTACTCATCTTCGAAGTGCTCCTTCAGCCACTTTTTGCTGCTTTTGCTGCGTGCCATCGTTCAGTCGGGTTCTGCCTGCCGTGCGTTCCGGTACCGGCCGGCCTGCAGCCGGGCATAGACCCGCCTGGCCCTGACATAGACCCAGCCGAGTACGAACAAACCGAAGCCGGCCAGCCACAGCAGCTCCGTCAGCGGCGAAACCGCCGTGCTTTCGAGCACGATCAGGAGTATAATGCCGATACAGGCAAAGATACCGATATCCAGTTTGATCCCGTTGAACGGGCTGGCTGGAACGGAAAAATTTTTGGTCTTTTTGTCTGACATAGGAACATCACGGCCGTAGCGAGCCACCGGCAGAATACTACCTCTCGCTTGAAAAAGCCATTGTTGAACGCACGAGCCACACCGGAAGAACGACACCCATGCAATTGAATTCCACACAAAAACGCTATCTGCGCAGTCTTGCGCATACGCTGAAACCGGTGGTCACCATCGGCAATGCCGGCCTCAATCCCAGCGTTCTGCGTGAAATCGACCTCTCATTGGGTCATCATGAATTAATCAAGATAAAAGTCAATGGTTGTGACCGCAAACAGCTGGCTTCACTGGCAGACAGGCTCTGTGAACAGACCGGCGCCGCGCTGGCACAGCTCATCGGCCATACCGCGGTGGTCTACCGGGCTTCCAAGCAAAGAAAAATCAAGCTGCCGCGCTGAACTCAAGCCCGAACCGCGTCAACCGGTAAACGGTGCAAGCGGCACCTCCAGCGCACCAGCCAGGATACGCAGCAGTTCCTCTTCCTTGGCATTGACTACCCCATCGTGCATGACCACCTGGGTACAGGCCTCGATGACCACCTGCTTCTTCAACGGGGTAAGCTGGCGTACCTTGCCGATCGCTCGCACGAACGCCGAAAATTTCAGTCCCTGCATCGGCGGCAGTTCCGGTATGTCAAAACCGCAATGGGCGGCACCGGCCTGAAACGCCGCCCGTTGCAGGTCAGGCTTGTCCGCCCCGGCCCTGGCCAGCAGCCCAAGCAGCAGCGCGATTTCCTGCTCAAGCCTGGGCAGGCGCCGGTACTTGTACCGGCTTGCCTGCTCCGCCCGCTCCGCCAGCAGGCTCTCGACCGCCAGCAGCACGATAAACTCGCCGTAGTCCACCTTGCCGTCGAACATCACCAGTTCGCGTACCAGCCGCCGCACGAGCGACTTAGTCTGCGCCGGCGCGGCGGCGGTGACCGGCAAACTGATTTCGAGCAGCGGCCAACGGTAGCGTTCATCGAGCGCACTGACCGTCTCGTATAAATCCCATGCCTGCCTGGCGACCGTGGCATTGTCCTGCTCCGACACCAGGTTGACCTGGCGCTCGCGCCTGCCGCTGTCAGCATCGAGCACCATGCAGTACAACAACGCGCGTGTACCCTGGTCGGTACTGACCGCCTGCTTGATGCCGTCGGGCAATGCCTGGCGCAGCGCCGCACCATACTGGATCTGCTCCGGTGTCAGCGTACCGCTGCCGGCGACCACGTTTTCCACCGACACCTGGCGCGCGCCGGTCGCGGCAAGCCCGGCGATGGCCGCGGTAAACGGATTGTCCGCCATGCCCGCATCGGCCACCTGCGCCTTGCCGGCCGCCCGGCCCTGCGCCTCCGGTTCTGCGGCGAGCGGCGCCCTGTCCAGGTCGAAACCGGGCTGGATACGCTTGATCCGTTCCTCGAGCGGCGGATGGCTTGCAAAGGCGCCGGAAAAAAAGCGGATCCGCACGCTTTCGCCGAAACACATATGATTGACTTCCCCGGCACGTATCGTGGACAACAGCGAACCACTGGCCTCGTAGCGGATCTTGTTCAATGCATTCGCGATCCCGTCGGGGTAACGGGTAAACTGCACCGCCGATGCGTCGGCCAGGAACTCGCGCTGGCGCGAGACGCCGCTTTGCAGCAAGCGGCCGAACAACACACCGATATAACCGATGACCGCCAAGACCAGGCCCAGCGCCAGCACCGCCACGACCCCCCTGCTGTCACGGCTGTAATGACTCGAGCGCAGCAGGAACAGGCCGATATTGCCGATCAGCAGAATCCCGGCCAGGACCCCGAGCATGCGTATGTTCAGGCGCATGTCGCCATTGAGAATATGGCTGAACTCATGTGCAACGACGCCCTGCAGTTCCTCACGGTTCAGTCTGTCCAACGTGCCTCGGGTCACGGCGACGACGGCGTTGTTCGGCGTATAGCCTGCCGCGAACGCGTTGATGCCCGGTTCATCGTCCATCACGTAGACCGCAGGGCGCGTGATGCCTGAGGCGATCGCCATCTCGTCGACCACGTTCAGCAGCCTTTTTTCCTTGAAGTCCTGGGTATTGGCGGAAACCTGGCGTGCGCCCATCATCTCGGCCACGACCCGACCGCCCTGCGCGAGCCGGACCAGGCGCACCAGCGTCGCGCCGCCGATCACCAGCAGGGTCACCCCGGCGATCAGCCCGATCGTGCCCAGGTGGCGCTCGAACAGGTAGTCGAAATACCCCCTGGAGCCGCCCATGTATGACGACATGTCGTTTTCAGAAAGATCGATCAGCGTGGTGATCACCAGCGCCAGCGTAACGATGATCAACACTACCGAAAGGATGAAAAACACGACCAGCCGGCGGGTGGTCTTACGCGCCCTGTCCTGATGCTCGAAGAAATTCATCGTTCAGCGACGTGTTCAGAACGACACTTTGACAGCTTCCCTTTCCTCGGGCTTTTCCACGGTCCACAATGCCGCATGCTTGAACTGGAACATGCCGGCCATGATGTTGTCGGGAAAACTCTCTATCCTGGTGTTATACGCCATCACCGCATCGTTGAAGGACTGGCGTGCAAAGGCAATCTTGTTTTCGGTGCTGCTCAGCTCCTCCATCAGCTGCATCATGTTCTGGTTGGCCTTCAGGTCCGGGTAACTTTCTGACAACGCGAACAGCTTTCCAAGCGCCCCGGTCAACGCCGCCTCGGCCCCGACCAGACCCTTGATCGCCGTCTCGTCGCCCGGGTCACTGCTCGCCTGGCGGCTGGCATCGACTGCCGAGTTCCTGGCCTTGATCACCGCCTCGAGTGTCTCGCGTTCGTGCTTGAGGTAGCCTTTGGCTGTCTCGACCAGGTTGGGAATCAGGTCGTAACGGCGCTTGAGCTGGACGTCGATCTGTGAATAGGCATTTTTGAAGCGGTTCTTGAGCGCGACCAGCCCATTGTAGGAGGCGATAAAATAAACAATCACCAGGACGACCACTACCAGAAAAATGATAATACCCCACGACATATCAGCCTCCTTCGCAAGTTCGGCACGCGCCAGCTTCGTTAATCATAGCCGATTATTACTGTTACAGGTATTTGACCGCGATGACTTCGTATTCTTTGACACCACCCGGCGCATTCACCTTGGCGATATCGCCTTCCTGCTTGGAAATCAGCGCACGTGCGATCGGTGAATTGATCGAAATTTTACCTTCCTCGATATTGGCTTCGTCATCACCAACGATCTGGTAGGTCACTTCCTGCCCGGTTTCCTCGTCGGCAAGCTCGACGGTAGCGCCAAACACGACTTTGCCGCCGGCGTCCAGCTTGGTGACATCGATGACCTGTGCGTTGGCGAGCTTGCTTTCGATTTCAGCGATGCGGCCTTCGATAAAACTCTGCTGTTCCCTGGCCGCATGGTATTCCGCGTTTTCCTTCAGGTCCCCGTGCTCGCGCGCCACGGCAATGGCCTTGATCACCTTGGGCCGATCGACATTTTTCAGCTGCTTGAGTTCTTCCTCCAGTTTCGCGACACCGGCTGCAGTAATGGGTACTTTACTCATTGGTTTGTCCTCAACTGTCTTGCTGGCTCAATTCCTGGTGCAGATCCTGTAACTTGTTGACCGAATCGTCGAATTCACTCAGCGCCAGGCACATGGCCCTGGCACCCGACAAGGTGGTGGTATAAGTAACCCGGTGATTCAACGCTTCCCGCCTGATCGAATAGGAGTCGATAATTGCCTGCTTTCCCTCGGTCGTATTGATAATCAGATCGATTTCATCGTTTTTGATCATATCAACGATATGCGGCCGCCCTTCAATGACCTTGTTCACAACTTTGCATGCCAGGCCGGCTTTCTCCAGCGCTGCCGCCGTTCCGCGCGTGGCATACAGCGAGAACCCATGTTCGAGCAGTACCCTGCCGACCTCCACGATACCGGGCTTGTCGGCCTCACGCACACTGAGCAGCGCCCGCCCGCCTGCCGGCATCACTGTCCCGGCCCCCTGCTGTGCTTTCGAAAACGCCTCACCGAATGTCCTGCCAACACCCATGACCTCCCCGGTAGACTTCATTTCCGGTCCGAGAATCGAATCGACCCCCGGAAACTTGATAAACGGGAAAACCGCTTCTTTGACTGAATAATAGCCCGGGATATGTTCGTGCACCACTCGCTGCCGGCTGAGCGGGGTTCCCGCCATACAGCGTGCTGCAATCTTCGCCAGCGGCAGCCCGATCGCCTTGGACACGAACGGCACAGTACGTGACGCACGCGGGTTGACCTCCAGAATATAAATCTGCTCGCCCTGAATTGCAAACTGAGTGTTCATCAACCCGACCACACCCAGCTCCAGCGCCATCGCCTTGACCTGCTCACGCAACTGGTCGAGCACCCTGTCCGGCAATGAATAGGGCGGCAGTGAACAGGCCGAATCGCCGGAATGCACTCCCGCCTCTTCGATATGTTCCATGATCCCGCCGATCAGCACGTTACGGCCGTCACAGATCGCATCGACATCCACTTCGACCGCATCGTTCAAAAACAGGTCCAGCAAGACCGGTGCCTCGTTCGAGACCTGGATCGCATCGCGCATATAGCGCTGCAACTCGTCCTCGTTGTAGACGATCTCCATCGCCCGTCCGCCCAGCACATAGGAAGGCCGCACGACCAGCGGGTAGCCGATTTCCGCCGCCAGCCGCACAGCCTCGGCTTCCTTTCTGGCGATCCGGTTCGGGGGCTGCAGCAAGCCGAGCTTGGCGATCATCTGCTGGAACCGTTCGCGGTCCTCGGCCAGGTCGATACTGTCGGGACTGGTACCGATGATCGGTGCGCCGGCCGCCTCCAGGTCACGTGCCAGTTTCAGCGGGGTCTGGCCGCCGTAGTGCACGATGATGCCGAGCGGCTTTTCGCGGTGTATCACTTCCAGCACGTCTTCCAGTGTCAGCGGCTCGAAATACAGCCGGTCGGAGGTATCATAGTCGGTCGACACCGTCTCCGGATTGCAGTTCACCATGATGGTCTCATAGCCGTCTTCGCGCATGGCCAGCGCCGCGTGCACACAGCAGTAATCGAACTCGATCCCCTGGCCGATCCGGTTCGGGCCGCCGCCGAGGATCATGATCTTGCGGTTGTCGGTCGGTTCGGCTTCGCATTCCTGTTCATAAGTCGAATACAGGTAGGCAGTGCTGGTCTTGAACTCCGCCGCGCAGGTATCGACCCGCTTGTAGACCGGGCGGATTCCAAGCCGGTGCCGGTGCTCACGCAGCTGCGATTCACTGATCCCGACTAACTTCGCCAGGCGCCGGTCAGAAAACCCTTTCTGCTTCAGCGCATACAAGCGCCGCCTGTCCAACGCATCCAGTCCCTGTGCGCCAACCAACTGTTCGAGTTCGATCAGCTCCCGGATCTGCGCCAGGAACCAGCGATCGATCCCGGTCAACTCCTGCACCTGGTCCAGTGTCATGCCGTAACGGTAGGCATCGCCGATATACCACAGCCGTTCCGACCCCGGCGACCTCAACTCCAGCTGCAACCGCGGCATGACCTCGCCGGCTTCTCCAGTCACGACCGGATCGAAACCGTCATGGCCGGTCTCGAGCCCGCGCATCGCCTTTTGCAGCGACTCCTGGAAAGTACGGCCGATCGCCATCACTTCACCGACTGATTTCATCTGCGTGGTCAGCCGGTCATCGGCCTGTGGAAACTTCTCGAACGCAAACCGCGGAATCTTGGTCACGACATAATCGATCGTCGGTTCGAACGAGGCCGGTGTCGCACCCCCGGTGATGTCGTTGTCGAGTTCGTCCAGCGTATAACCGACCGCCAGCTTGGCGGCGATCTTGGCGATCGGGAACCCGGTCGCCTTCGACGCCAGGGCCGAGGAGCGCGAAACACGGGGGTTCATCTCGATGATGATCATCCGGCCGTTGTCCGGGTTGATCGCGAACTGCACGTTCGACCCGCCGGTGTCGACACCGATCTCGCGCAGTACCGCGATCGACGCATCACGCATCAGCTGGTATTCCTTGTCGGTCAGCGTCTGTGCCGGTGCCACGGTAATCGAATCGCCGGTATGCACACCCATCGCATCGAAGTTCTCGATCGAACAGATGATGATGCAGTTGTCGCGATGATCGCGCACCACCTCCATCTCATATTCTTTCCAGCCGACGATCGACTCCTCGATCAACAGCTCGTTGGTCGGCGACAGTTCGAGCCCGCGTTCACAGATCTCGACGAATTCCTGCCGGTTGTAAGCGATACCGCCGCCACTGCCACCGAGTGTGAACGACGGGCGGATCACCGTCGGGAAACCGACCTGGGCCTGTACCTGGGCCGCTTCCTCGAGGCTGTGCGCAATCGCCGAGCGCGGCATGTCGAGGCCGATCCTTTCCATCGCCACACGGAACCGGTCACGGTCCTCGGCCTTGTCGATCGCCTCGCGGCTGGCACCGATCATCTCGACCGCGTACTTCTCCAGCACCCCTTCCCGCGCCAGGTCCAGCGCGCAGTTGAGCGCGGTCTGCCCGCCCATCGTCGGCAACAGGGCCTGTGGACGCTCCCGTGCAATAATCTTTTCTACGGTCTGCCAGCGCACCGGCTCGATGTAGATCGAATCCGCCGTGTCCGGATCGGTCATGATGGTCGCCGGGTTGGAATTCACCAGCACCACACGGTAGCCTTCCTGCTTCAACGCCTTGCAGGCCTGGGCACCGGAATAATCAAACTCGCAGGCCTGGCCGATCACGATCGGCCCGGCTCCGAGGATCAGGATCGTTTGAATATCGGTCCGCCTAGGCATGCACCGCCTGCCTTTCACTGATCAGCTGCACGAACCGGTCGAACAACAGGCCGATATCGTGTGGGCCGGGACTGGCTTCCGGGTGCCCCTG
>JALUUZ010000453.1 GCA_027021095.1 Gammaproteobacteria bacterium | reverse complement strand
TACATCCATTAGTTCTCACCTTTTTTGCGCAAATAAACTGTTACTGATATACGGGCTAGTTTACTGATTTCAAGGCAGGATAAATACAAGCAAACTGTAAGGTATATGCCGCCCGGCGGCGCACAGTGATGCGATCTGTCGTGGTGGCGGTGCGTACAGGGTGTGGTGCGTACAATATGTGGTGCGTACAACGCACCCTACTTTGGGGCATGACATTTTTCAATCGCAAATCCTTTGGTGTGCTGCGCACACCGTCGCGACGAGGTAGGGTGCGTTGTACGCACCAACACCAAGGCAAATCAAATGGTATCACGTGGTCATTCTTCCACACACGATTCTTCCACACCGCGGCATTGCCCATACATTGGTGCGCACGGCGCACCCTACTTTGGGGCATGACATTTTTCAATCGCAAATCCTTTGGTGTGCTGCGCACACCGTCGCGACGAGGTAGGGTGCGTTGTACGCACCAACACCAAGGCAAATCAAATGGTATCACGTGGCGATTCTTCCACACACGATTCTTCCGTACTGAGAAATGCGGGCTAAGGCAGATGCCGCTGCAGCCAGAACTCCAACAGTGCCAGGTGCCACAGCTTGCTGCCCTGGATCCGGGTCAGGTACCGCTCCGGGGCCTGCAACAGCTTGTCGACATAACTTCTCCGGTACAGGCCGCGCTGGCGGCAGGCCTGTGAATTGAGCACCTCGCTCATGAACGCCAGCAGTTCCCCGCGCACATACTTCAACGCCGGCACCGGGAAATAACCCTTCGGCCGGTCGATCACCGCATCGGGTAACAGGCCGCGGCAAATACGTTTCAATACATGCTTGCCGCCACTGTTCAGCTTGTATTCCGGCGGCATCTGCGCGGCCAGTTCCACCAAGTGATGATCGAGAAACGGCACCCGGGCCTCCAGTCCCCAGGCCATGGTCATGTTGTCGACGCGCTTGACCGGATCGTCGACGATCAGTGTCGTCACGTCCATGCGCAATACCTTGTCGATGTATTCTTCTGCGCCCGGTTGCGCCAGCAGCGCTTCGATCGTCTCTGACGTATAGTCTTTGCCGCAGAACGCGGGACTGATCATCGCCTCGAACTCGGCATGATCGCGGTCGAAATAGTGCCGACGGAAACGCGCCAGGTCCGTGCCGGTTTCAGCCTGCATGCGTGGATACCAGAAATAACCGGCAAACACTTCATCGGCGCCCTGCCCGCTCTGCACCACTTTCACATGCTGTGACACCTGCTCGGCCAGCAGGTAGAAACCGATCGCATCCTGGCCGAACATCGGCTCGGCCATCGCGTCCACTGCTTCAGGCAGGCGCTGCAGCACCTGCGCATTGTCGATCGAAAACCGATGGTGCCTGGTCTGAAAGCGTTCCACGACCAGGTCTGAATATTCAAACTCCGAGCCCTTTTCTTCGGCAGAATCCTCGAACCCCACCGAATAGGTGCGCAGCGCCTCGACCCCGGTTTCCACCAGCAGGCCGACCAGCAGGCTGGAATCCAGCCCGCCTGACAACAACACCCCGACCGGCACATCGGCGATCTCGATCCGTTTTTTGACTGCTGCTACCAGCGACTCGCGGATTCGCTCGACCCACTCCCACTCGGAATAATGCTGTGCCGGACGGCAGGCATTGAGTGTCCAGTAGCGCTGGCGGGTGAGACCGCCCTGCGCAGTGATCTTCATCCAGCTT
>JALUUZ010000452.1 GCA_027021095.1 Gammaproteobacteria bacterium | reverse complement strand
ATCCTGCTTGGCAACCTGTGCCGTGACCAAGGCAGGTTGTTCATTCTCGTGCGGGCATTGATCGAGGCGGAATACACCGAGCGCAGCGCTACCAGTATGGCGTTTACTGCCGAGACCTGGAAGGCCGTCGAACTCAGCATGGGCCTTAGAAACCAGGAAGAACAGATTCTCGGCTGGGTTCACAGCCATCCAGCGTTTGCCTGGTGCAGACAATGTGACGAAGCCAGGCGCCGGGTGTGCCCGTTACAGCGCCCGTTTTTCAGCGAGGCGGATGTCAATGTGCAGCGTACCGTGTTTTCGAGCGCGTTCATGGTGGCGATGCTGCTGAGTATATTTGAGCAGAAGATTTCGGTCGATCTGTTCGGTTGGCGCGATGGGGACGTGGCGTCGCGTGGTTACTATGTCGTGCCCGGCGACCGAGTGAACGCCAGCCAGGGCGTGCCATTGGGACGCCGCGGGAAGGTGGTGAGAAATCCGGGCTAGGAGGAGAAATGATGAGTACTGAAATTGATACGAAGATCAGAGCGATAGTGAGCGACACGGAACACACTGTCGATGACAAGGTGGCGCAGTTGCAGTTGCTGCGCCAGGAGCTGGAGGAAAACGAGCAAAAGGCAGTCGACCGTTTCTTTGTCGACCAGCTTGAAACCTGCCGGACAGCGATTGCTGAGCTGATCGATTTCAAGGAAAGGGCAAAGGAGTTTATCGATGAGTTGACAGCGGATCCCTATTACCCGGTGATGTTTGCAGGCTTTACACAAACAGCCAGGGGAAAACTGCTGCGTGTACGCTCCCGAAACAACGAAGAGTTTATCGTTGGTCACGGCGAAGAACTCGATGTGGGCTCGCTGCGTCTCGGCGATGAGGTGTTGTTGGGTAACAAGCGAAACGTAGCACTCTATCACGGTGACAACCGTCGCGTCAGCGGCGAGTTGGCGACCGTTGAGCGAGTGCTGGCCGATGGCAGGCTGGTGCTCGAGAGCAACGGTGTGGAACATCTTGCTTCCGCACCGCCGGACAGTGCGGCCGCCAAAGGCGATACAGTACGCTGGGACCGGCGTACGGGGTTGATTCTCGAAGTGCTCGAGCAGGACCAGCCCGAATCCGCTGCAGTGCGTGACCAGCTCACGATCGATCAGTTGAAGGGCATGGACCTGGTGACGGTTGCCGACCGGCTGTCGAACTCGATCCTCAAAGCAGAGATCGCCAGGCGCTACGAGGTGGATGGACGCCACAACAAGCTGTTGTTGCTGGGTCCGCCGGGAACAGGCAAAACCACGTTTGCCCAGGCGTTGGCGGCGCATCTGGAACAGCAAGTCGGCAAGCAGGTACTGCTGAAAGTCATCCGCGGTGAGGAGTTGGCAAGTCCCTATGTCGGTGTGACTTCAGCCAACCTGCGTAATGCATTCAAGCAGTGTAACGACTATGCAGCATCACATGGAAGTTATTGTGTGCTGTTTATCGATGAGGTCGACGTCTACCGTGTGCGGGGCCTGCACGGCAATCATCACCATGACCGCCATACCAACACCCTTCTGGCAGAAATCAGCAATCTGCATCCGAATGTGATTTTCATTGCGGCGACGAACCAGGCCGATGCACTCGACAGCGCGATGCGTGAGCGCTTTGCAATGGAAATCGAATTTCCAAGGCCGCGGCGTAAAACGGCGGCCGAGATCGCCGGGGTGCATCTCGGGAAAGAGCTG
>JALUUZ010000451.1 GCA_027021095.1 Gammaproteobacteria bacterium | reverse complement strand
CGGCCTATCTCGTCCATCAGCACCAGCGACTGTGGTGTGGCGTGGTGCAGAATACTGGCCGTTTCGGTCATTTCCACCATAAAGGTCGAGCGTCCGCCGGCCAGGTCGTCGGCAGCACCGATACGGGTGAAGATGCGGTCGATCGGTCCGATCCGGGCTGCGTCGGCGGGCACGAAGCTGCCGACGTGGGCCATGAGCACGATCAGCGCGGTCTGGCGCATGTAGGTCGACTTGCCGCCCATGTTCGGTCCGGTGATGACCAGCATGCGGCGCTGTGCGTCGAACAGGGTGTCGTTGGCGACGAACGCCTGGCCACTGCTGTTTTCGACCACCGGGTGACGTCCGGCCTGGATGTACAGCCCAGGTTCCTGGTCGAGCTGCGGGCGGCAGTAATTCAGTGTGCGCGCGCGTTCGGCAAGAGTGGCCAGGACATCCAGTTCAGCGATCGCGGCCACGAACCGCTGCAGTGTTTCGATGCGTGCAGTCAGTGTATCGAGCAGGTCATCATACAGTGCCTTTTCGCGCCGCAGGGCTTGTTCCCGCGCACCGAGGACCTTTTCCTCGAATTCTTTCAGTTCCGGCGTGATATAGCGCTCGACATTTTTCAAGGTCTGGCGGCGTGTATAGCGGGCCGGCGCCTTGTCCGCCTGTACACGGCTGATTTCGATATAGTAGCCGTGCACCTTGTTGTAGTTGACCTTCAGCGTGCCAAGGCCGGTCTGTTCACGCTCACGCTGTTCCAGGTCGGTGATAAACTGGTCGGTATGCTGGTAGAGCCGGCGTAACTGGTCGAGTTCCTGGTCATAGCCGCTGGCCAGCACACCGCCGTCACGAATCAGCAGGGGCGGTTCGTCGATCAGCGCCCGCTGCAGCAGTTGCTGCGTCTGTGTATGGCTGCCCAGTTCGTGCTTGAGCTGTTGCAGCCGTACGCTGTGGCAGGATGCCAGCAGTTCATGCAGCTGCGGTACCCTGGCCAGTGCTTCACGCAGGCCGGTCAGGTCCCTCGGGCGTGCACTGTGCAGGCTGATCCGTGCCAGCACCCGCTCGATATCGACGATGCCCTTCAGGGTTTGATGCAGCTGCTTGTAGTCCCGGTTTTCGACCAGTTCGGCGACCGCATCGAGACGCGCATCGAGAGTCTGCCGCTTACGCAGCGGGCGTTGGATCCAGCGCTTCAGCAGCCGGCTGCCCATGGCGGTGACCGTCGTGTCCAGGACCGACGCCAGCGTATGTGTTTCCTCGCCTCGGAGGTTGCGCACCAGTTCCAGGTTGCGCCGGGTATGCACGTCGAGAATGATCGTCTCCTCGTCGTTTTCGACCCGGAAACGGTTCAGGTGCGGCAGCTCGGTACGCTGGGTATGCTGCACGTAATCAAGTAAGGTGCCGGCTGCCGTGGCCGCCAGTGGCAGGCGTTCGCAGTCCAGCAGTTGCAGGTCGTCGACCTTAAAATGGGTTTTCAACAGCTCGGCTGCCGTGGCGTGGTTGAAGTTTTTGTCGCACAGCAGTTGCAGCGTATAACTTTCGCTAAGTTGTTCAGTCAAGACGCTTCGCTCGCTGAGCAGCAGTTCCGCTGGTTGCAGCCGGGCTAGTTCCGCCAGCAGGGCCGCCTGGCTGTCGAGTTCAGAAACCAGGATTTCGCCGGCGACCAGGTTCAGTGAGGCGACACCGTAGCGGTTTTTGTGATCGAAAACCGCGGTCACCAGGTTGTCGCGG
>JALUUZ010000450.1 GCA_027021095.1 Gammaproteobacteria bacterium | reverse complement strand
GGTGACACAGATCGCGGCACCGGCATACAGCATCGCTGCGGTGAGTTCAGAGGTCCTGGCCTGGTTCAACGCAAACAGGTTGCCGGCGAAGGCCATGACCGAAAAAATAATTGCAAAGACTTTACCGTATGCCGTCAGGCGGATCAGTTCCAGCTGGTAGCCGAGAAACGGGATCGTCAGGACATAGTCATCGCGCAGCAGCAGAATGAGCAGCAGGCTGGCCAAGGGGACGCCAAGCAGAAGCAGCTTGCGCAACAGTGGCGGGGTCATGGGCAATAACAGTGCGCTGAAAATCAGCAGCAGTCCCGGGGGCAGTGGAAAATCAATCGTCATAGTAATCGTCACTACGTTTGATAAGATAGCCAAGGAGTTTTGCAAAGACGACCATCAACAGGCATGCTGTGA
This sequence comes from Gammaproteobacteria bacterium, assembly GCA_027021095.1. Classification (GTDB taxonomy): domain Bacteria; phylum Pseudomonadota; class Gammaproteobacteria; order SZUA-21; family SZUA-21; genus SZUA-21. The sequence continues at coordinate 7,622 of JALUUZ010000450.1, read as the reverse complement.
ATCCGAACCAGGCGGAAAAAGCGAAGCTGCCATCGATCCCGAAATAGCCTTTGTTGGGGAAAAAGAGTTCCGCGGCCACGCTGAGCGCAAGGACCAGGTACAGCAGCAACCAGCATTTTTTGATCGTCGCAGGGCGCAGCAGCCAGTGTTTACGTTCGTTGTCGTTGTTCATGGGGTGGCTCCGGAAACGAGTGCCGCGAGTGACAGTACCGGCCAGGGGTACAGAAACAACAGCAGGGTCAGCACGGCGGCGCAGCTCACGGCCAGTACCACAGGCCATGGGGCTTCATGAATTTTCCCGGTGTCGTCGTCTGCTGGCTGGAAGAAGGCGGCATGAACGATTGGAAAAAAATAGGCGGCATTCAGCAGCGTGCTGATGACGATGACCGCGAGCACAAAATACGCCTGCAGTTGCATCGCGCCCATCAGCAGGTACCATTTGCTTAGAAAGCCGGCCGCCGGAGGCAGGCCGACCATCGAGACGGCACCGATCGTAAACGCGGCCATGGTCCAGGGCATCTGCCGGCCGATTCCTTTCAATTGTGGAATCTCGGTTTTGTGAGTGGCGGTATAGATCGAACCGGCAGCGAAAAACAAGGTGATCTTGCCAAATGCATGGACAGCGATATGCAGCGCGGCCGCCAGCAGTGCGTAGGCGGTACCCAGCGCTGCCGCCATGATTACATAAGACAGCTGGCTGATGGTCGAATAGGCCAGGCGGCGTTTAAGATTGGTCTGGCGCAGCGCGATCCATGAGGCGACCACGATCGTCGTTCCTGCCAGGTAGACGATCCATTCGCTGGCGGGTATCTCGCGCGTCAGCGCCGGGCCGAAGATATACAACACCACTTTGGTGATCGTGAACACACCGGCCTTGACCACGGCAACCGCGTGCAGCAATGCACTGACCGGTGTGGGAGCGACCATTGCGGCGGGCAGCCAGCGATGTATTGGCATGATCGCCGCTTTGCCGATACCAAAAATATAGAGCACGAACAACAATGACAGGCTGGCGGCGTCGGTGTCCTGTTTGAAGATGCCCCGCGGCGTGAATTCCAGCGTACCGGTCAGCGCCCAGGTCCAGATGATCGCCAGCAGGAAGAACGCAATCGAGGTGCCAAGCAGGTACCCGAGGTAAGTACGCCCGGCCCTGGCCGCTTTCATCGAACCCTTGTGTGTGACCAGCGGATAGGTCGACAGTGTGAGTACTTCATAGAAGATGAATAACGTCAGCAGGTTGGCTGACAGCGCCAGGCCCATGGTGGCGCCGATTGCGATCGCGAAACACAGGTAGAAGCGGGTCTGGTGTTTTTCGTTGTTGCCGCGCATGTAGCCGATCGAGTAGATCGTGTTGATGATCCATAATACCGCGGCGATGACTACGAACAGCATGCCGAGTGGCTCGAGTCTGAAGCCGACCTCGATTCCGGGCAGCATCGTAAACAGTGTCAGTTCAGGGGGCGTGGCCGTGCCATTCCCGGCGTGATTGTAGAGCGCGATCACTGCAAGTAACAGTAACAGCGAGGTTACAACCGAAATGGCGTCACGCAGGTTGGGCCAGCGGCCGGCCAGGACCAGCAGTACGCCCCCCACCCAGGGTGTCAGGAGTACCAGTAACAGCGATTCCTGCAGTCCCATTTCAGCCTCCAACCAGTGCCGTTGCCGCCTTGACGGCGATGCCAAAGTTTACTGTGGTCTGTATACCGAAATAGAGGCTCAACAGTACCAGCAACCAGGTCGGGACCAGCAGTCCCAACGGGGCTTCGGCAGTCCGGCCTGTGCTGCCCGGTGCGGGTGGCTGAAAGTAGGCCGCTTCGATCACGCGCCAGATATAGACGACCGCCAGCAGCGAAGTGATCAGGATCACTACGGCCAGTGGCCAGTAGTCCGGTGTCAGTGTCGCGCGGATCAAGGCCCATTTGCTGATGAATCCAGCAGTCAGTGGAATGCCGATCAGTCCCAGCCCCGCCACAGTGAACGCAGCCATGGTCCATGGCATTTGCCGTGCCAGGCCGCTTAGGCTGCTGATTTCGGCTTTACCGGTCCGGTAGACGATACAGCCAAGACTCAAAAACAGCGCGGACTTGATCAGTGCATGATTGAACAGGTGGGTGATCGTGGCACCGACGCTGGCGACCGTGGACAGGCCGAGTCCAAGAAACAGGTAACCGATCTGGGCGATGCTGGAGTAGGCCAGCATGCGTTTGAGATTCTGCTGTTTGATTGCCAGCATGGAACCCAGCAGCATCGCCGGGATGGACAGTGTGATCAATGCAATGCCGATATGTTCCTGGGTAATGACGAACGGTTTACCGAATACGGAATAGATAAACCTGGCCAGCGCGTAGATCGACACCTTGGTCGCGGTGCCGGCCAGAAACGCAGACACCGCCGAGGGGGCATGAGTGTAGGCACTCGGCAGCCAGAGGTGGAGTGGAAAAAGTGCCGACTTGATCGCCAGGCCCAGCATGATAAATGCCAGGGAGGCCTGGATCGAGGCTTTGCCCGTAAGCGCCGGCAGCACTTTTTGCAGCGCCGACATGTTCAGCGTGCCGGTATGACTGTAGATCAGGCCGATACCGATCAACAGGAAAGTGGCGCCAATCGTGCCCATGATCAGGTAGCGGAAAGAGGCCAGCAGCGCAGCGCGGTCGCGGCCCATGCTGATCAGCGCATAGGAAGACAGGGACGAGATCTCGAGAAACACAAAGAGATTGAAGACATCCGCGGTGACAGTGATTCCCAGTAATCCTGCCAGGCACAGCAGATAAGCCGCCGCGAACAACGGATGTTTGTGCCTGGGCAGTTCTTTCTGCAGGCTGGTATACGAGTACAGGGCGACGGCAAAGCCGACGAGTGAGACGAACAAGGCCACCAGCGCCGCAAACAGGTCAAGCCGGTATTCGATGCCTATACCCAGCGGGGTTGACCAGCCCCCGAGCATGTAAGTGACGGTGCCGCTGCGGTAGACCTGCTGCAGCAGCAGAATGGAGATCAGCAGGCAGGCGCCGGTGCTCAGGCTGCTCAACAGCCATACCAGCCGGGAACGCCTGAGCAAGATACACAGCGGTGCCGAAAACAGTGGAATGACCACCAGCAGTATGAGTAGATGTGCGGACATGATTTGGCTGTTTCCCCGTGTTATGCTGCTTGTTTATTCTTCGTATTCCAGGATTTCATTTTCCTCGATACTGCCGTAAGCACGGTGAATACGGATGATCAGTGCGGCGCCCACTGCAGTGGTCGCCACGCCGACGACGATCGCGGTCAGGATCAGGACGTGGGGTAAAGGGTTGGAAAACACGACATCCGCCGGGACACTGCTGTCGACGATCGGCGCGGTGCCCCCGAGAATCTTTCCGCTGCTGATATAAAGAATAAAGACCGAGGCCTGGAAGATACTCAGACCGGCGATCTTCTTTACCAGGTTGGAGCTGGCGATGACGGCATAGAGGCCGGCAAGCATGATCACTATGACGATCCAGTAGTTGAACAGGTATAGTATTTTCATTCTTCTGTACCCTGGTCTGCAAACAGGTAAAACAGGATCAGCATCACCGAGGAGACAGTAAACCCGACGCCGAGTTCAACCAGCATGATCCCTAGTTCCTGGCCGTGTACTCCCTCGGCCAGTGCATAGTAGTCCAGAAAGGGACGCCCGAGCAACAGGCTGGTCAGCCCGGTGCCGGCATAGACCATGACCCCAAGCGCGCTGAGAATCTTGAGCAGCCAGAGAGGCATGATTTTTTTGGTCGACTCGAGGCCGAAAACCAGCGCGTGAAGGATAAAGCCAGCGGCATAGATCACTCCGGCCTGGAACCCGCCGCCCGGCCCGTAGTCGCCGTGAAACTGGGTGTACAGCGCAAAAAGCAGTATCGAGGGGATGAGCAGCTTGGCGACGACTCTCAGTACCAGGTGGTGTTTCATGATGCGCTGTCCGTCGTACTGTCGTTTGAAACGGTAGTTTGCTTTTTCTTTTTCCGCAGTCCGCCAAGCAATGACATGACACCGATGGCCGCGCAGAAGACCACGGTGACTTCACCCAGTGTGTCATAGCCCCGGTAACTGGCCAGAATCGAGGTGACGACATTGGGGATACCGATTTCACCATTCTTCCCGGGGCTCTTTTCCAGGTAGTGACGGGTGATTTCGCTTTGGTGTACCCGGTTTTGCGCATTGCCGAATTCCGGCAGGTCCAATGTGCCATAGACCAGTAACGCACCGACCGCCAACACCAGCAGCAGCGGCGCCGGCTTGATGATTTTCTTGGCCTTGGTGTCATGGCCGACATGGAGCAGTGTGGCCAGGATCAGGATGGTGGAAATCCCGGCGCCGACCGCCGCTTCGGTAAAGGCGACATCGACCGCATCCAGTGTCATAAACAGCGCAGCGGCAAGCAGGCTGTAGATGCCAAGCAGAATGATCGCGGCAAAGAGGTTGCGCATGGCGATGACCGCGAACACGCTGAGCAGCATCAGTCCCAGCAGGAAGGAAATGGCGAGGCTGACCACAGTCTGGCTCACCGGTCGGCCCCGTTTTCGTCATCCTGGGCCTTCGCGCGGTCAGCCAGCCGGGGTTTGACACCACCGTGAATCGCTGCCTTGGCCAGGGCATGCGTGGCACTTGGACTGGTAATCATCAAAAAGACAGCGATCATCAACAGCTTGACCAGCGGCGTGAAGCCGTGTTGTTGTACCAGGGTTTCGATCATCAGGCCGGTCAGGATCAGCCCTGCCCCCATGGTGTCACTGACCGACGTGGCATGGAAGCGGGTGAACAGGTCCGGAAAACGCAGTATACCGATGCCACCGACGAGTAGAAAAAAACTGCCTCCCAGCAGGCAGATCCACTCGAGTATTACCAGTACAGATTGCATCACGGCTGTTCCTCGTCCGGGGTATCGTGTTTTTCTGCATGATGCAGGCTGCCATACTCGAAGTACTTCAATACTGCGATCACACCGATAAAGTTGATCAGTGCGTAGACAAGCGCAACATCGAGAAAAGCCGGGCGACCGGTGATAAAGCCCAGCACGGCAATGATCAGTACCGTCTTGGTTCCCAGCATGTTGGCAGCGAGAATACGGTCATACAGTGTCGGACCGAGTATCCCGCGGGTCAGGGCCAGCAGCATGGTGATCAGAATAGCAGTGGTTGCAGCAATCAGCATTCAATCTTCTCCAACCATCTGTGTGACCTTACGGTCCATCGTATTCTGTCGAAGCTCCTCGATCGCGGTACTGGTCAGGCTGTGCACCTCGATGGTGTCGGCGTCGATACTCATCGACAAAGTGCCGGGGGTCAAGGTGATGGAATTGGCATAGATGACCTTGCCGAGGTCTGACTTTTGTGAACACTTGACCTTTTCCTGGGTCGGGTCGATCGGCATCCGTGGATGCAGAATACGCCAGGTAACGTCGAGGTTGGCTTGTACGATTTTGACGATCAGCCAGGGCAGGTACCTGAGTGTGCTGAGCGTCAGGTGCAGCGGATGTCCTTCGCGATCGATGATTTCCATGCGAATCGACAGGTACAGGACCAACAACGTGCTGACCAGCCCGAGTCCGAGCAGCAGCGGTGTAAAGTGCCAGGACAACAGCAGCCACAGGCAGATCAGAAAAATACCGACACTGAGTTTATGAATCAATTTATTCCTTTACCCTTAACGTCGCTGCTGTCTCAGGTCCAGCCGGGAGTGCTCATGTAGCTCATATATATATGTGAATATGTGCGAACAATGGCAAAACCAGTTATGGAAATCGACTGCTTGTTCTGTGACACAGAACGGCCAGGCCGCTAGCCGTTCTGCCGCAGCTTAGCATAGAAATATCGATTGACTCAATAATCATATGCTTATGGTGAGTTTACCGGAATTTATCGAATCTGGCCGGCAAATTGCAGAGAAATCTGCAATCTCTGGTTGGTTCACAGATTCTGTGGAACAGGTGTTCAGAGTTGATTCAAGTATTGCTGCAAGTGGACGAAAAGCAGGGCATACGAATCTCAGTTAGCCGTGCGAAGGACTGATGCAAGAAAATGGACGAAGACAAATTGAACGCTGAAACCACGCTGGTGTTCGACGAAACTGCCGATATTTCCAAGGCTGCCGGCTACAAGCAGCGGCTGGAAGAACTGTTGGGACAGGATGGGGAAATAGTCTTGGATGCGGCAAAAACCTGCCGCTTCGATACTGCCGTGCTGCAACTGTTGGCAGGTTTTTTCGGTGCACTTGGGCCGGAACACAAGGTGCGCTGGGTGCATGTACCCGAGCAGCTGCGTGTGGCTGCACGGCAGCTGGACTTGTATTCACAGCTCAGACTGGATGGCTAGTCTGGTATGGAACTTCATGGAACACAGTAGGAGAGCTTTATGGCCAGTATATTAGCAGTAGACGATTCGACTTCGATGCGCCAGATGGTGAGCTTTACGCTGAAAGGCGCGGGGTATGAGGTGGTCGAGGCGGCAGACGGGGTTGAGGCGCTGGACAAGGCCAAGTCACAACAGTTCAACCTGGTGATCACTGATGTCAATATGCCGAATATGGATGGAATCGAACTGATCAAGAAGCTGCGTGAGCTGGATGCGTATAAATACACGCCGTTGTTGATGCTGACGACTGAAAGCGCTGCGGATAAAAAAACGGAAGGCAAGCAGGCCGGTGCGACTGGCTGGATCGTCAAACCGTTCGACCCGGACCAGCTGGTGGCGACGATAAAAAAAGTACTTTAAGCATAAACGTACAACCCGGTAAAGAGAAAGGAAGCATCGATGAGTATTGACATGACGCAGTTCCTTCAGACTTTTTACGAGGAAAGTTTTGAAGGACTCGAGATCATGGAAGCAGAACTGCTGAACCTCGATCTTGGCGATTTCGGACAGGAAACCATCAATACGATTTTTCGGGCCGCGCATTCGATCAAGGGCGGGGCGGGGACCTTCGGACTGCAGGAAGTCGCGGCTTTTACCCATGTCATGGAAACATTGCTGGACGAGGTGCGCAGCAACCAGCGCAGCCTGGATCGGGACCTGATCAACCTGTTGCTGCATTCCGCCGATTGTGTCAAATCCATGTTGATGGCGTCAAAAAATGCCGAAGACTACGACAGGGAAGAAGTACAGCGGGTACAAAAGGCGTTGGAGCAGGTCATCGGTACCGCAGCAGACGGTGCACAGGAGGCCGGTGCCGGTCAGCAGGATTCAGCCGGCGCATCGACACAGCGAACCTTCAAGATTGACTTTCGGCCGGGACTTAACTTGCTGAAAACCGGCAACGACCCGTTACGCCTGTTTCGGGAGCTGGAGGAACTGGGAGAACTCGAAGTCAAGGTCTGCGACGAGGATCTTCCAGTGTTCAGCGAATACATCAGTGACGAGTGTTACCTGAGCTGGAAACTTCGGTTGAGCGGCAACGTGCAGCAATCGCAGATCGAGGACGTTTTTACCTGGGTCGAGGACGAGTGTGAACTGCATATCGAGGAAGTCCGGCCGGAGACGGCAGATTCAGCGCAGACGGAGGCTGTTGCGCGGCAGGCAGTGGATGGTACAGCGAAAACAGCGGAGCGCAGGCAGAAGGTGGGTAAGATCAAGGAGCAGAACTCGATCCGCGTGGGCATCGACAAGGTG
>JALUUZ010000449.1 GCA_027021095.1 Gammaproteobacteria bacterium | reverse complement strand
CGTCAAGGTGCCGGTCGGTATCGCCGGGCCGCTGCGCGTCAACGGCCTGCATGCACAAGACGATTACTATGTGCCACTGGCAACCACCGAAGCCGCACTGGTCGCTTCCTACAACCGGGGGGCACAGCTGATTACCCGTGCGGGCGGCGCCGCCTCTGCGGTGTTGAGTCACGGCGTCAGCCGGGCGCCCGGTTTCGCGTTCGCCAACCTGCTGGACGCCGGCCGCTTTGTCAATTGGGCCACACAACAGTATGAGACCTTCGCCGGGATCGCGGCACAGACGAGCCGGTTCGGCCGGCTCAAGGACATGCACGTCACCGTCGAAGGTAACCATGTCTATCTCAACTTCGACTACACTACCGGCGATGCCGCCGGCCAGAACATGGTCACGCTGGCAACCGATGAAATCGTTGCCTATATCAAGAAACACAGCCCGGTCGACCTGCAATACTGTTTTATCGAGGCCAATATGTCGGGCGACAAAAAAGCCAGCGCGCTGTCCTTTCTCGGCGTGCGCGGCAAAAAGGTAGCCACCGAAATCAATATCCCGGCAGCACTGATCAAAGAGGTGCTGCATACCACCCCGCAACAAATGGTCGACTACTGGCGGATGTCGGCACTCGGCGGTGTACTCAGCGGCACCATTGGCGTACAAGGACACTACGCCAACGGCCTGGCGGCCATGTATATCGCCTGCGGCCAGGATGCCGCCTGTGTCGCGGAGTCCTCCGTCGGTGTAACCCGGTTCGAGATCGACGCGCAAGGCGGGCTCTACGCCAGCGTCACACTGCCAAACCTGATCGTCGGCACGGTAGGCGGCGGCACCGGCCTGCCCAGCCAGCAGGCCTGCCTGCAGCTGCTTGGCCTCGCTGGAAGTGACAACGCGATGGCTTTCGCCGAGGTCTGTGCCGCAGTGTGCATGGCAGGTGAACTGTCGATCATCGGTGCGTTGTGCTCCGGGGACTTTTCACGTGCACACAAACAACTCGCACGCGGCAAATAGCATGTCAGCAGCGATCCGGCACAACCGCTGGTGGATCTACCAGCGTGAACGTTTCCCGGTTTTCGGCAACGGGCTGCTGATCGCCGCGTTCAGTTTTTCAGCGGTAAGCTTTTCCACGCTGTTGCGTACCCCTGCGCAGGCGGCCGTTGAACTGCCGCCACTCCCGGCCTTTGCGGTGGCGTTGATCACCGCCTTTCTGTTTTTCCTGCAACTGCGCATTGCCGATGAGTTCAAGGACTTCGATGAAGACAGCCGCTACCGGCCCTACCGCCCGGTACCACGCGGACTGATCAAGCTCAGGGAGCTGGCCGTGGTCGGCCTGCTGGCGGGCTTCCTCCAGCTGGTTGCCGGGCTGTTGCTGAACCCGGCACTGCTTGGCATACTGCTGACCGTCTGGCTCTACTTGGCGCTGATGAGCAAGGAATTTTTCGTTCGCGACTGGATCAAGCGCAGGCCCGTCACTTACCTGTGGACCCATATGCTGATCATGCCGCTGATCGACTTCTACGCGACAGCCTGTGACTGGCTGCCGGCCACCGGGAAACCACCAAGCGGGCTGTTCTGGTTTCTCATGGTCAGTTTCTTCAATGGCGTCGTGATCGAAATCGGGCGCAAGCTGCGCGCACCCCAGGATGAAGAACCCGGCGTCGACACCTATACCGCCTTGTGGGGCCGCAAGGCCGCGCTCGCGGCCTGGTTCGGCGCGCTGGCCTTTACTGCGTTCAGCGCAGTCATGGCCGCACATAGGATCGGTTTCAGCAGTGTTGTACTCAGCGTGCTGCTGGTACTGCTGCTGCCGGCGCTGCTGCTGTGCCGGCGTTTTGCGCGCACGCCGGACTCCAGGCTCGGAAAGCTGTTCGAGCTCTATTCCGGTCTCTGGACCTTACTGATGTATCTGTCTCTGGGAATCATCCCCCTGGCCTGGCGCCTTGCCACCACAGCGGCGGGTGGATAAATAACGTAGAAGGAAATTCTGCAACGATGGAAATACAACAGACATTGATTCTGGCCGGAACCGCCGACCTGCCGGTCGGCCTGGCAGGAGGCAAGGCCGCCACCCTGTCTGCGCTGCAGCGCGCGCGGATGCAGGTGCCGGAGTGGTTCGTACTGACCCCTGCAGCGATGCTGCAAGCGGCCGGGCAGGCCGTGCGGCCCCAGCTGCAACAGCTGCTGGAGGAAAATACCGATGAGTCACTTTCGCAAGCAGCGCGGCTGATCGACACCTTACCGTTCGATGAAGAACTCGTTGGCCAGATCGACGCCGCGCTCGACCGTCTCGGCTTCGGGCAGCTGCTGCTTGCCGTGCGCTCCTCGGCGGTCGATGAAGACGGCGCCCGGCATTCGTTCGCCGGGCAGCTCGAAAGCTACCTGTTCGTCCCCCGGGACAAGGTCACTGAAAAAATCCGCCAGGTCTGGAAGTCGGGTTTCAGCCAGCGCGTGCTGCGTTACCGGCGTGAAGCCGAGATCGACACGATGCTGCAGCCGCCAGCCGTACTGGTCCAGCGCATGGTGGATGCCGAGGTCTCGGGAGTCGCGTTCGGTGTCGATCCGGTTTCGGGCGACCCGGACCTGTGCGTGATCGCCGCGGTCTATGGACTCGGCACCGGGCTGGTGTCCGGTGAACTGGATGCCGACACCTACCATGTCGACCGGCGCGGACAGGTGATCAAGCGCGAACTGGCGGCCAAGACACACGCCTACAGAATGGATCGATCCCGCAACGAAGGACTCAGCAAACAGGCTGTCGACCCGGAACTGATCAACAGGCCGGCGCTGGACTATACACAGATCGAGGCGATTGCCAGCCTGGTGCGCCAGGCCGGTGAGTTTCTGGGCACACCGCAGGACATCGAATGGGCGATCGCTAAAAACCGGCTTTACCTGCTGCAGGCCAGGCCGGTCACTACCCTGTCTGCAGACACCCATTGCGGTACCGCGCATAACCTTTGGGACAACAGCAATATCGCCGAAAGCTATGGCGGGATCACCACGCCGCTGACGTTCAGTTTCGCGCGCCGCGCCTACGAAGAGGTCTACCGTGAATTCTGCCGGGTATTGCGTGTGCCGGCACAGGTCATCCGCGAAAACGACCTGACCTTCAAGCGCATGCTCGGACTGATCCGCGGGCGTGTCTACTATAACCTGCTGTCCTGGTACCGGGTGCTGGCGATGCTGCCCGGCTTTACCATGAACCGAAGGTTCATGGAACAGATGATGGGGGTCAAAGAACCTCTGCCCGACGAGATCCTCAACCAATTGGGACAAGCCAGCACCTGGGCCAGGGCAAAAGACAGCCTGCGCTTTGCCAACACCCTGCTTGGCCTGCTGAGCAACCATTTCCTGCTGCCATATAAAATCAAGCGCTTCTACAAACGCCTGAACCAGGCACTCGACCAACCGCAAGACACCCTCAAGCGCTTGAGCGCCGACCAGTTGATCGCCTGCTACCACCGGCTCGAACAGCAACTGCTGACGCGCTGGGATGCTCCGTTGATCAATGATTTCTTTGCGATGATCTTCTATGGGGTGCTTGGCAAGCGCTGCAAACACTGGCTTGGAGACGAGGCCGGCACTTTGCAGAACGACCTGCTGTGCGGCGAAGGCGGCATGATCAGTGCCGAGCCCGCAAAACGCGTGCGCCGTATGGCGCGGCTGCTTGCCGCGCAACCCGGCCTGGCTGACGTGTTTGCCAGCGGCTCGCTGCGTGAAATCCACAGGCGCATGGCAGCCCTGCCGGAACTGGAGCAGGAATACAAAGCCTACCTGGAAAAGTTCGGTGACCGCTGCCTGGACGAACTCAAACTCGAAAGTGAAACCCTGCACGACAACCCGCTGCTGTTGCTGCGCTCGGTCGGGACACTGGCGAAACGCTTCGAGGCAGGCGATGAACCAGCGGACGGTGAGTTGGAAACCAGCATACGCACCGCGGCGGAAAAACGTGTGCGTGAACGACTTGGCGGACAGCGGTTGCGATACTGGCGTTTCAACTGGACACTGAAGCATGCACGTCGACGTGTGCGCGATCGTGAAAACCTGCGTTTCGAACGTACACGCCTGTTCGGCAGAGTGCGCAGAATATTCATTGAAATCGGCAAGCGCCTGCAGGCGATCGGTGTGCTCGACAAGGCACGCGATGTCTTCTACCTCGAAACCGGAGAGATTGCAGGCTATATTGAAGGCACGGGCACCACGACGCGGTTGCGTGACCTGGTTGCGCTGCGGCGGGCCGAGTTCGAAGCCTACGCCGATACCGAGGCCCCGGCAGACCGGTTCGAGACCACCGGGATAGTCGCCTATGGCAACGACTATAGATCGCGCGTGCGCATGCCACTGGCAGGCGCTGACCAGGAACGGATCAAAGGCATGGGCTGCAGCCCGGGGATCGTCGAAGGCACGGCACGAGTCATCACCAACCCCAGGCATGCCAGCCTGAAATCCGGTGAAATCCTGGTGGCCGAACGGACTGATCCAGGTTGGATCATGCTGTTTCCCGCCGCCGCCGGCATCGTCGTCGAACGCGGCAGCATGCTGTCGCATTCGGCGATCGTCGCCAGGGAAATGGGTATCCCGGCCATCGTCGCCGCGCCGGGAGTGATGCGCTGGCTTCGAAACGGCGATAGAATACAGATCGATGGCTCGACAGGCTGGGTCAGCAAACTGAAGAACCAGGCGGAGCACCATGTCTGAACGAGAAGAACACGACACAGCCGGCGACACGGTCGCCGTGTTGACTGAACGGCGCCAGGGCGAACGGCGGCTGGCGGACCGCCGTCGCGGTGGAGATCGCCGCCGCTACGATCGCCGTACGCTGGACCGGCGCCAGGCCGACCGGCAGACTGAACGACACCAGGCGGAGACGACACTGAACGAGATCTCACTGCGCGCAGACTTTTCGCAGATACGCTATGCCCAGTGCTGGGAAGACGCCGATATCCTGCTCGAAGCACTGGCGATCACACCACAGGACACCTGCCTGTCGATCGCCTCGGCCGGAGACAATACACTGGCCATGCTCAGCCAGGGACCGGCACGGGTCATCGCGCTGGACATGAACCCGGCTCAACTCGCCTGCCTGGAACTGCGCGTCGCGGCCTACCGGACACTCGCACATCACGAACTGCTGGAACTGATCGGCTCACGTCCCAGCCGCCGGCGGCTCGAGCTGTATCAACGCTGCCGCCGCGCGATGGCGAAAGGCACACGCAGCTTCTGGGACCGGCAGCCTGAACTGATCGAGCCCGGCATCGGTGCGGCCGGCAGGTTCGAGCGCTATTTCCGCCTGTTCCGCAAACGCCTGCTGCCGCTGGTACACGGCCGAAAAAGCGTCGCCAAACTGCTGGCCGGCGGCAACCTGGAACAACGCCACCGGTTCTACCGCAAACGCTGGAACACCTGGCGCTGGCGGCTGCTGTTCCGGCTGTTTTTCTCCCGCCGGGTCATGGGCCGCCTGGGCCGCGATCCGGAATTCTTCAAGTATGTCCGCAACGAGGTCGCAAAGACTATTTTCGCACATACCGAGTATGCACTGACCCAGCTGGACCCGCGCGACAACCCCTACCTGCAATGGATCCTGACCGGGCAGCACATCAACGCACTGCCATTTGCCCTGCGGCGCGAAAACTTCGACGCGATCCGCAACAACCTCGACCGCCTGGAGTGGCACCTGGTCTCGGTCGAAGACTACCTGGCACATCACCAGGACGGTCCAATTCATAAATTCAACCTAAGCGACATCTTTGAATACATGTCCAAGCAGAACTACGCGATGCTGCTCGACCAGCTGGTCAGCGCGAGTGCGCCGGGCGGAAGGCTGGCCTATTGGAACATGCTGGTACCACGCACCCGGCCGCAGGCGCTGGCCGACCGGCTGCAGCCACTGGACTCGGTCGCCACGGTACTGCACCAGCTCGACAAGGCATTCTTCTACAGCCGGTTCGTGCTCGAGGAAGTATGCTAACCCAGCTTTCGCCATGGATCGGCATGTTGTTGGTCCTGACACTCCTGTTGGTACTGATCGTACTGCTGAAGTCGTTACAGGCCAGGTTTGCCCCACACCCGGAAGTGACACGCAAACTGCTGCATACCGCGATGGGCCTGGTGACCCTGTCCTTCCCATGGCTGTTTGCCCGCAGCTGGCCGGTCTGGACCCTGGCCGCCGTGTCTTCACTGCTGTTGCTGGCGATCAAGTGGCTGCCACGGCTGAAGCGCGACTACGGTGGTGTCGTCGGCGCGGTCGACCGCCAGACACTGGGTGACCTGTATTTCCCACTGGCGGTTGCAATCACCTTCGAGCTCGCCGGCGGACAGGCGGTGTTGTTCGTCGCCCCCGTGGCCATGCTGACCTTTGCCGACGCGGTCGCTGCACTGATCGGTCTGCGCTACGGGACGATCCGCTACCAGTCCGGCAGCGCGCACAAAACACTGGAAGGTTCGGTTGCTTTCTTTGTCGTCGCGTTTTTCAGTGTACAGCTGCCATTGACCCTGCTGACCGGCCTGGATACCCTGCCTGTGCTGTTGATCTCACTGTTGCTGGCAGGCGTGGTGATGCTCGCTGAAGGCATGGCCTCGCGTGGACTGGACAACTTGTTTATCCCGGTCGGCGGTTATTTTCTGCTGACGATCTATCTGCAGACGAGCGCGTACCAGTTGGGACTCAGGCTGCTGGTCCTGGCACTGCTGATGGCTGCGGTTTTCTTCTGGCGCCGTAACACCCGGCTGGACCCGGGCGCGGCGATCGGCAGCGTGCTGCTGTTGTTCGTGACCTGGTCACTGCGCCCATGGCACTGGCTGCTGCCGCCACTGCTGCTGCTCGCTGTCTACAGCTACTATGTGCTGAAGGACAGGCAGCCTGCCGGCATGCACTCGGTCGATGCGATACTGGCGGTCGGGCTCCCGGCACTGGGATGGATTGCGCTGAGCCTGCTGCTGAACAAAGACTACCTGTTCGGCTACAGCCTGGCCTATGCCGCACAGCTGGCAATCACCGGCATCGCACACTTCCATTCTCTCTCCGTCCACGATCGCAACCAGTCACGCTTCCTGCTGCTACTTCGCGCCAGCCTGCCAGCCTTCCTGCTGCTGATGATCACGCTGGCAGCCGGTTTTGTCGGGGAGCAGCATTGGCTGTTGATGAGCGTGACCGGCCTGCCGCTGATCTTTGCTGCCGCGTGGGCATTTCAATGTCTACAGCCTGGAATCGAAGACTGTCCGGTCGACGGCCGGCGCTGGCTGCGCCAGTCCGCTATCGCCAGCCTGGCCTCTGCACCCGGACCGCTGCTGCCACTGCCGGTGTCCGGATAAGCTTGCTGACAGCAGAGTGACAGGCCATGTATAAGTTTCACGACTTCGACCCCCGGGACCCGGTCATCGAGTCCGCCGGCCTGTATGACCGCGGTACACTGTATAAGGACTTCAATCCGCAGCACCTTCTCGACCAGCACGCAGACCGCCATTGCCAGTTGCTGAGCCGTGACAGCCAGGCAGTGGCCCGCTGTTCGTTGTGGTGGAACAAAGCCCCGGAATACCGTGACTACCAGGTCGGCCTGATCGGCCATTTTGCGGCTGCTGACCGGCACAGCGGTGCCCAACTGTTGTCCCGCGCCTGCGCACTGCTGCGCACACATGCCTGTCACTACGCCATCGGTCCGATCGATGGCAGCACCTGGCATCACTACCGGCTGGTCACAGAGCCGGGCGACGAACCGGTCTTTTTTCTTGAACCGCGCAATCCCGCCTGCTGGCCGGACTGCTTCACCACTGCCGGGTTCGAAGTGCTGGCACGGTATTTTTCTGCGCTGGTCACCGACCTGACGCAACCCGATCCGCGCATCGCACCGGCACTGTCACGGCTGCAGCAGCACGGGATCCGGCTCAGGCCGCTGCGCCTAGAATGTTTCGACCAGGAACTGGAGGCCATCTACGATATTTCAATCCAAAGCTTTACCAGTAATTTTTTATATACACCGATTTCACGGCAAGCGTTCAAGCAGCAGTACCAGGCGATCAAACCCTGTGTCGAACCCGGCCTGACGTTGCTG
>JALUUZ010000448.1 GCA_027021095.1 Gammaproteobacteria bacterium | reverse complement strand
TCATCGGCTCCATCACCTGTCAGGCATACGGTGACTTCAGAGTTTGCTTCCCTTGCCAGGATCATCAATGGAAACAGTGCCGGATCGGCGAACGGCTGGTCATAGCTCGTTTTCCACAACTCGACCAGCTGTTCCAGCGACTGTTTGAACTGGATAGTCTGGTGCCGGCAGCCGAAGCGGTCTGCCACCTGCTTTGCATAGCGTGTTTCGTCGAACGCCGGGTCGTCGAAACCGATAGAGAAGGTCTGCAGTTCGGCGGTATGCTTTGTCGCTTCCGCGACCAGCAGCGATGAATCGATGCCGCCGCTGATAAACGCACCGACCGGGACGTCGCTGACCAAGTGGGTATGCACAGCGTTTTTCCAGTGCACAGCGAAGGTTTCGCTGGCTTCCTCCAGCGTCATTCCGGCTGCCGGGCGGTAGCGCGGTGTCCAGTAGCGTTGCAGAGTCAGCCTGTTCCGGGTCTGCCCGGTTTGCTGCAATATACCCAGGTGCCCAGGCGGCAGCTGGGTGATCGCCGTAATCAGCGTGTCCGGTCCGGGAACATGACGATACAGCAGGTAGTTGGACAGTGCCTCGTGGTTCAGCGTGGGGCTGACCTGCGGATGTATCAGCAAGGTGCGCAGGTCTGAGCCGAACACCAGGCGCTGATTCTGGTAGTAAAGGTACAGTGGTTTTTGCCCGAAGCGGTCACGTCCGAGCAGCAGCTGGCGCCGGTGTGGATCCCAGAGCGCAAACGCAAACATGCCGTTCAGCCGCGTGACGAAGTCGTCTTGGTATTCAAGGTAGGCTTTCAGTACCACTTCGGTGTCGGAGGTGGTCCGAAACCGGTGTCCGCGCCGGGCCAGGTCGGCGCGCAGCGCGCGGTAGTTGTACACTTCGCCGTTATAGACGATCACCACACCCGAGTCCGGGTCGATGAGCGGCTGCTTCCCGGTCTCCAGGTCGATGACCGCCAGCCGGCGCATGCCCAGGTGCACTCCCTGCTGGATATAGGTGCCGGAGTCATCCGGTCCACGATTGACCAAGGTGTTCAGCATTGCTGACAGCACACGCGCCGGCCGGTAGGCCGCAGGAATGTCATTGTCGATAAACCCGCAGATGCCGCACATGGTATTGCCTAGGGGATGCCGTGGTGGGCCGTATTCAGGGTGCTGTCCGGCGGCACTGAATGCTGCGGTTTCCGCTGCCGGTGGCGTTGATACAGGTAGGCGGCCAGTGCTCTTGCCATCCAGGCATTGCACCAGCGCATCAGCGTAAACCTTTTACGGAAATAGCGGGTCTGCTGGTAATAGAAACGCCCGTCGCTGTTCCACATCCGGTTCCTGCTCCAGTTCAGGATACGTCCGGCCAGTTCATGGTAGTGGTCGAGGTGACGCGAGAAGGTCAGGATGCCTTGGGCCGCACCATGAATATCATGTGGAAAGTCCTGGTCACTCATCCAGCGCGGTGAGCCGTCCTGGTTGAACAGCCTGTCGGCATAGAACTGCAGCCCTTTCGTGTAGCCGGCCGGGCAGGGTGTTGCGCAGGCATCGTGGTAGCGTTGCAAGGCGTCGAGAATAAAGCCGGTATGGTAGTTGTCGTGGCGGATCAATGAATCCTCAGGCGGATCAGTGTAGTACCAGGCGCCGTAGTCGGTCTGCTGCCTGGTGACATAGGTGGCCAGACGGTGTGCATGGTCCAGCCACTGATCGTCACCGGACAGCTTGCAGTACTGGGCGACCACCGCTGCGATCAGGATGCTGACGTCCATGACCCGCATACGCATCGGCAGCGGCATGTACGACAGGCAGAGTTCACTGTCGGTGTCCTTGAGCCGCTGCAGGTGTTGAAAATAAAAAGGGATGGCTTGGTTTACCACTTCGAGGTAGTCGTCGTTGCCGGTTACCCGGTAGGCGTGCAGAAACGCCTCGCAGACAAAGCTGGTGACCACCGCATTCGGGGTCTTGGGCGGGGCATAGAAACCAGGATCCTGCCAGGGATAATGGTATCCCCAGCACAAGCCGCGCCAGTCGCCCGGCGCACGTTGCTGCAACAGTATCGCCAGCAGTGATTGTGCCTGGTGCAGCGCTGCCGGCTGCCCGGAAATCTGGTGATCGTGCAGCCAGGCCCTGGTGAACAGGGCCAGGCCTTTCGGGTTCAAGGTTTTCTTTACCAGCAGCAACGGCCGCAGGTTGACCGGAAAACGCATGACCCCCTGGATGGCGATGATACGCGGCCATTTGCCCCACCCCAGCAGCAGGCGCAGCAACGGGCTGTTGAGTCCGTCGTGCTTATTGTATCCCCGGTAGCCCCTGGCCCTGCTCCAGGCCAGCGTCTTGTCCAGCATTGCCGCGATTTCGGTGTCACCAACATTCGTCATAGGATTTCCGGTGCTCAAACAGCTCGATCCAGATATGCGTCAGGATCATCAGGTACAGTATAAAATAGTGCCAGCGCAGGTTTTTGCACGGCCGCAGGCTGGTGATGCGGTTGATAAAAGCATAGTTGAATAATCCGTATTCGTTGACCTTTCGTCGTGCCAGGTAGACCTGTGCCAGCGGTTGCAGGTGTTGCTGATAGAAACTGGCGGCATCGACCTGAAATCCGCTTTTCGGGCGGCGGATGATTTCGTCACCCAAGGTCTGGCGAAAACGGTCGCGCATGAACTGTTTGATGCGCCCGCCGGGCATCAGCCGCTCGAACGGGATCTGCTGCATGGTCTTGACGAAACAAGCGTCGATAAAGGGCACCCTGACTTCGAGACCATGGGCCATGCTCATCCGGTCCTCCTGCCACAGCAGGTCGTTGACCAGCTTGTGCTTGAACTCGAACTCTGCGCAAGCAGTGACAGGGTGCTCACCAGCCGGCCACTGCTGCTGCAGGTACTGGTAGCTGTCGCTGAGCGGGGTATCGAGCATCCTGGGCCCGTAGAGCTGGCGGCGCAGTGCCGGGTCGTCCCAGAGGTTGCGCAGCAGTCCATAGACCTGCGGCCAGTGCCCGAGTTGCTGCAGCACGCGCCAGCCCCGTTCTGGTTCACTGTACGGAGCCTTGCTGAACCTGGCGGCGAGCCAGGCCCCGGCATCGCCCGGGAGCCGGTGCAGCAGGCCCGGCAGCAGGCCATGCAGTTGCTTTGCACGGTACAGGTAGCGGTGAACATTGTAGCCATAGAAGAGCTCGTCGCCACCGAGGCCGGACAGGCAGACCTTGACTTTTTGTGCGGCCAGGCGCGCCAGCAGGCTGACCTGCAACGCATTGATCTTGGGGACCTCGAGGTGCCAGACCAAGTGGTGCAGTGCTTTACCGACTTCCGTCTCGATGGCCTCGGCATGGTTGCGCAGGCCAAGCAGTTCGGCGCTGCGTCGTGCGTTGGCCGCCTCGCCTGGATCGTCACCGGCTTCGAGGGTAAAGGTCCTGAGCGGATAGTCGGCGCAGGTTTTGCCGAACGCACAGACGGCCGCCGAGTCGATTCCGCCGGACAGGTAGGCACCGACTTCGACATCGGCGGTGAAATGACTGTGTACCGAATCGCGCAAGGCCTGCAATGGTTCGTCGCTGACCGCAGCGGGGCCGGGCGCGCAGGTATCGAAACGCAGCCCTGCGCCAGGCTGCCAGATCAGCACCTGCCCGGGGGCCAGTTGCGTGATGTCTTTGAACAGCGTGGACTGTCCTGGCAGGTAGCGGAAATTCAACAGCAGGTGCAGGCTGTCCAGGTCGAGCACGGTATCGACTGCAGCGTGCGCCACGATCGCTTTTGCCTCGGAGGCAAAAAAAATCTGCTCGTTCGCTGCGGCTGCGCTGAAAAACAGTGGCTTGATGCCAAGTGGATCGCGGCACAGTATCCCCGTGCGTGCTTGCTTGTCCCACAGTGCAAAGGCATACATGCCCCGCAGGCGTTGAAAACCGCCGATACCGTGCAGCTGGTACAGCGCGAGCACGACCTCGGTATCGGAGTGCGACTGGAATGGATAGTCGTCTGCCAGCAGCTGTTGCCGCAATTCCCGGTAGTTGTAGATTTCGCCATTGAAACTGATGCAAACGCCGCCGTTGGCGGACTGCATCGGCTGTGCGCCTCCCTGCAGGTCGATGATCGACAGCCGGGTATGTCCAAGGGCCGCGTGCCGATAGAGTCTGCAGCCACTGCCATCCGGGCCGCGGTGGGCCAGCCGCCGGGTCATGGCTTCGAGCCGGCTGCGTTCCTGAGGCTGTATCGGTGCAGTCGAGAACCAGCCGGTGATGCCGCACATCGTCAGGCGCTCCGTGACTGCTGGTAATGCTGCAGGAACTGCGGGTAATTTTCCGTACACTCGACGATGAATTCGGTGACATCCAGCGTGTCGTTCTGCAGCCGCTGGTGCCTGCGTCGGAGTTCGTGCCGGTCGAGCTTCAGCGCCTGGTCGATCGCTGCGTCGATCGTCGGCCAGTCGAGTTCGCGGATATTGGTGACCAGGCCGTATTTGTCTTCCTGCTCGTTGGTATAGCCGCGGCCGGTGTTGGCGATGTACAGTGCCGGCACACCGAGTACGGCTGCTTCCGACGCCATGGTCGCGCTTTCGCCCAGGTACAGGCGGCAATGGGCCAGCAGGTGATGGATGTCGGCAATACGGCCCGGATAGGCATAGCGCTGGAGTTCCTCAGGCAGTGGTGCTTCCGAGGAGATCATCACTTTGCCCATCGCCGCCAGTTTGTCGACCAGTTGCATGCTCAGCTCATGGCTGAAACCTCGTTCCCCGACATCATGGTTGGCCTGCCAGGAGACCAGGCGCAGCAGAAAGTTGTCCTGTGACGGGTCCAGCCCGGAATCGATGGCTGTTTTTTTGTCGGCCTTGAACTGCCTGTGGTGAAGGTAGGCCAGTTCGTGGTAACCGGGGTAACGTACATGCCGTTTTTTTGGGAGCCAGGTTTCATAACAGCGTGGTACGATTACACAGGATGCGAACGGGTAGGTCAGCGCATTCTGCAGTTTCGCGTTTTCAGTGTCATAGAAAACCAGCGACGGGATGCCGGTCAGCCTGCCGACCTGGGCGATACTGACACCGCCGATCGCGAGCATGATGTCCGGACGCTGCCGGCGGATGACCCGGTAGAGCGCAAGGTTGCGTTTGAGCAGCTCTATGCCCAGGCCGAACAGTCCACCCTGTTTCAGGGTCGACAACGGGATATGCGGCAGGCCCAGTTCGTCGAGCAGCTGCAGTGCGAATTCCTTTTTGCGGCTGGTGATCAGTACCTGGTGACCACGCTGCTGCAGCAGCCTGATCGCATGTTTGAAGAAATGGACATGTGCCGGATGCCCTATGTCGATCAGTACACGCATGGCTCAGTCTTTACGCTGATACAGCAGGGCGGTGATTTGTTCTGAAATCAGGCCGATCAGAAAGATCAGCATCGAGGCAATGATAAAGATCGCGCTCATATTGGTAAAACGTCCCTGGGTGGTGTAGGTGTAGAGGTAGTAACTGACTCCGACGACGAAATGCAGGATGCTGATCGGCACGAACAGCTTCAACGGAGAGAACAAGGTACCGATCTTGAAAATGATGACCAGGAACCTGAGGCCGTCCTTGATCGGCCGGATATGGCTTTTGCCTTCACGTTTCAGCGCCACGATCGGCTGGTAGCCGACCTGGTAGCCACTGCGGATAAAAGCCATGGTACTGGTGGTTGGATAGGAAAAACCGTTCGGGTAAAGGTGCAGAAATTTTCTGAACAACTCGGCACGCGCGGCACGGAAGCCGGAAGTCAGGTCTTCGATCTCAAAGCGCGAGATATAAGACGCCAGGCGGTTGTAAAATCCGTTGCCGATGCGCCGCAGCAGTGATGCATGGCTGGAGCCGGCTCTTGCGCCGACAACCATGTCGTAGCCCTCATCGAGCTTGTCGAGCAGCTTGTCGATGTCTTGGGGGTTGTGCTGGCCGTCGGCATCCATGAACACGACGACTTCGCCGCTGGCGGCCCGCGCACCGGTTTTGATGCAGGCACCGTTACCAAGATTGTGCTTGTGGCGGATCACCTGGACCTGGTGTGTTTCCGCGATGGCACAGGACTGATCGGTTGACGCGTCGTCGACCAGAATGATTTCAGCATCGGCAAACAGCTTCTTCAGTGTTGGTAACAAATTGGGCAAATTGTCCTGTTCATTGTAGCAAGGAAGTACGATAGACAATTTGTAGTCTCTGTGCACCGGGTTTCTCCTTTTCGGGTAGCTTGCGCTCTGATCGCAGCTATTAGTATAGTCTATGCGGCGCTATCGCTTGGAACGAGGCTTGTCAGTCTTTGTGTCGGCAGCGATCGTACGAAGAGCCGCAATGACAGCTATTTTACAATTGTCTTTTTCAACAGCATTTTCTCCCAGGACGCGACTGACTTGGCGTAGAGCAGTTTCTCTCTGACCGATGCCTGTAGCAGCGGCTTAGTCTGTTTCACCAGCTTGAGGGCATCGTCGTAGCGCCCGGCATAGGCCAGGGTTTGAATCTGAAACAGCCGGGTGATGACTCTGGGCTTGTAACGATAGGAATACTCCAGGTGTTCCAGGATTTTGTCGACTTTCTTCAATGTGATGTAATAACGGGCGTATAGAAAGTAGAGATCACCCTTCATAAAGGTATGATTCGGATTGGACAGCAGAGTGTCGAACAATGCGAGCATGGTCGGTTTGTCCAGTCCCGGGCACAGTTTTCTTTCTTTCAGCAGAACTATTTTATTCATCGCACCGGTCAGTACCAGTGAGGGCTGTGCGGTATTGATCCTTGCAAGGTATTTTCTGTAGTCAAAGCCGGGACGAGGCAGCAGGCACTGAACGTGAAAGACCATCAGTTGTAAAATGACATTGCCCGGGTGTTTGTCCGCCAGCCTGCGTATGCGTTCAGGTGCTTGTGATGTCTGCCCGGTTCGCGCTAAAACACGGATGCCTTCCATTTGTGCACGCACCGAATGGGGTTTTTCCTTTTCCCAGGTTTTGGCTTGCAGTATCGGGTTTCCCCACAGTCGGGCCTCCTGGTAGTTGGTATGCAACAGGATCATTGCCCAGAAGGCGAATCCGGTGACGACGCCGTAGCGTATCAGCCGCTTACGGCTGAGTGCCGGCAGCAGGGTCGAAGCCCAGGCCAGGATCAACGCCGGGCCAAGTAGTGCGAGGTAGTTTCGGTGTTCAAAGTAGAGCTCCAGTGGAACAAAGCTGGCTTCCAGGGCGTGAGCGGAGAAGAACCACAGGATACCAAAACGCAGAACCATAAGGCGTGGTGTTTTGATGCGCAGGGCCATGAGGATCAGTCCACCAGTCAACAGAATCGCCAACAGGGTACTTGGTGGTGACAAGAGTCCTCGTGAGATCCGGTAGTCATCGTGAAAAAGCCCATAGGCACTGGGTTGGATAAAAAAGATGTTTTTGAGGTAGTCAAGCAGTACCCGGGCCTCTGTCAATACACGTTCGAGCATATTGAAGGGGCGGAATAAGTAAGCGTCGAGGTAGCCGTTGAAGGAAAGCGACAGAAAGACGATCAATGCCAGCAGTGGCAGGTAAAGAAAGACGCCTGCCCACAGTTTCCAGGTTTTGTCTTTGATCATGTCACGGTAGACAGAATATTCGATGACCAGAATCAGCAGGGGCAGCAGGATTGCGTTTTCCTTGCTGAGCACCCCGAGCAGCCCGAAAACACTGTATCCTGCCGTGGCGGCCAACAGTCCCCGTCTTCTGGCCTTGGGATCGGTCAAATGGCGCTGAGAGTATTCGCGCCCTTTCAGGTACGAGATCAGTGCCAGCAGCGAGAACAGCGCAGCGAGTTGGGTCATGCGCTGCACGACGTAGAGTACCGTGGAGATCTGCATTGGGTGCAGCAGCCAGATTGCACACGTAAACAGCGCAATCCAGTTGGTCTTTCCGGTACTGAATGAAAGTCTGTTCAACAGCATTCTCGCCAAGATAAAGACAAGAGCGCCGTTAAGCAGGTGAAGCATCAGGTTTGTATACTTGAATATTTCCGGGTTATTGGGCCAAGCATAATACTGGACCGCAAAGCTGGCCAGTGAGACAGGCCGACCCAGGCTCGAGGCCAATCCATCGACGATAAAGAAC
>JALUUZ010000447.1 GCA_027021095.1 Gammaproteobacteria bacterium | reverse complement strand
CGGCAATACTTCGACCAGTGCCGAGGCACCGCCGGAAATCAGGAACAGCAGGCGGTCGCTCTTGTCACAGCTGGACAGGAATTCAAGCAACCGCTGCCCGGCGGCCAGGCTGCTTGCATCCGGCAGTGGATGCCCTGCCTCGAGCAGCGTGAAAGACGCCGGCAGCGACTCGCGCTGACAGCCTGTTCTGGTGACGACCAGTGCGGACAGGTCCGGGACCGGTACGGTGTCTGCCACGCCCCTGGCCATCGCCGGCGCCGCTTTGCCGATCGCGATGACCTTGTTGAACTGCCGCGCCGGATTCTGCTTCAGCCATGCACTGACCGCCCGGCGGCCGTCGACCGCAGCCAGTGCCGCTTCGAGCATGGCCAACAGCAGTCTTCTCGGTTCCGTCTGCGCCTGCATCGAAAAAACGGCTCGTCATTCCAACCGCAGATCGTGCTTGATGTCGTCGATCGATTCCAACCCGACCGCGATACGTATCAATCCGTCACTGATCCCTGCCTGCCTGCGCTGTGCCTCTGTCAGGCGTCCATGCGTGGTGGTCGCCGGGTGTGTAATCGTGGTCTTGGTGTCACCGAGGTTGGCGGTAATCGACAACAGGCGGGTGCGGTCGATCAGTTCCCAAGCCTGTGCTTTACCACCGTCGAGCTCAAAAGCCAGGATACCGCCGAATGCCCGCATCTGTTGCTGCGCAAGCTGATGCTGCGGATGACTGTCGAGACCCGGATAGTAGACGCGTGCAACCTGTGGCTGCTGCGCCAGCCACTGCGCCAGCGCCAACGCATTGCGGCAATGCGCCTGCATACGCAACGACAGGGTCTCAAGTCCCTTGAGGAATACCCAGGCATTGAACGGACTCAATGATGGTCCCGTGGTACGCAGTACGCTGTAAATACTGTCACCAACGATTTGTTCACTGCCGACGACTGCACCGCCGACACAGCGCCCCTGCCCGTCCAGGTATTTCGTTGCTGAATGCACGACGATGTCTGCGCCGAGCGCCAGCGGCTGCTGCAGCGCCGGGGTACAGAAGCAGTTGTCGACGACGAGCAGGCACCCGTGCCGGTGCGCGAGTGCCGCGAGTGCCGCGATGTCGACGATCTCGGTCAACGGATTGGACGGTGTTTCGACGAACAGGAACACCGTGTCGCTGCCGATCGCCTCCTCCCAGGCCTCGAGATCACTCAGGTCGACATAGCTGGTGCGGACGCCGAACTTGCCCAGAAAGTTATCGAACAGCAGCACCGTACTGCCGAAGATATTGCGCGACGAAACGATATGGTCTCCCTGTTTCAACAGGCCAAGACAGGTCGCCAGGATCGCCGCCATGCCGGAGGCGGTGGCGACACAGCGCTGACCGCCTTCGAGCGCCGCCAGGCGTTGTTCGAAGGTACGCACCGTCGGATTGGTAAAACGCGAATAGACATTCCCTTTTTTTTCGCCGCCGAACACCGCGGCCGCCTCGGCGGCGGAATCGAATACATAACTCGACGTCGGAAAAATAGGTTCGGAATGCTCGGACTCAGGGGTACGCACCTGGCCGTGTCTTACCGCCAGGGTATCGAACTGGTAGTCGTATTCTTCACTCATGCCCGTCTCCTCTGGAATCCTGGAATACAGGCATAAAAAAGCCTGCTTATCCAGTTGCTGAAGCAGGCGGTCTGTGTCTACTACCTTGATCATCTGACCGGGCTGCCCGCCCGGCATGCTTCTCTTT
>JALUUZ010000446.1 GCA_027021095.1 Gammaproteobacteria bacterium | reverse complement strand
CGTACCAGATGTCGGTCGTTTCACCAGCCGATATCTTCCATTCACGCCTGTTGGTGACCGTCACTGTGCAGAACCCGTTTTAGCGGCTGGAACCCGGTTGACGATGACCTACAAGGATCTACGCGACTTTATCCACCACCTGGAGTCCTGCGGCGAACTGCTGCGTATCACGCAAGCGATCGACCCCTACCTGGAAATCACCGAGGTCTGCGACCGCACACTGCGTGCAGGCGGGCCGGCACTGTTGTTTGAACACCCCAAAGGCTCCACGATCCCGCTGCTCGGCAACCTGTTCGGGACCGTGCGGCGTGTCGCCATGGGGATGGGCGCTGAGTCGATTACCGCGCTAAGGGAAATCGGCGAGTTGCTCGCCTTTCTGAAGGAACCGGAACCCCCGAAGGGGTTGAAACAGGCCTGGGCCGATCTGCCGCTGTACAAACAGGTGCTCAACATGGCGCCCAAAGTGGTGAAAAAGGCACCGTGCCAGCAACAGCGGTTGGAGGGCGCCGAGGTCGACCTGTCCAAGCTGCCGATCCAGACCTGTTGGCCCGAAGACGCCGGCCCGCTGATCACCTGGGCACTGGTAGTCACCCGCGGGCCGGACAAGGACCGACAGAACCTCGGTATCTACCGCCAGCAGGTCATTGGCCGCAACAAGACCATCATGCGCTGGCTTGCACATCGCGGTGGAGCACTCGACTACAAAGACTGGTGCAGGAAATATCCCGACCGGCCGTTTCCAGTAGCGGTCGCGCTCGGCGCCGATCCGGCCACCATCCTGGGTGCGGTCACGCCGGTGCCGGACAAGCTGTCGGAATACAGCTTTGCCGGCCTGCTGCGCGGCAACAAGACCGAGGTCGTCAAGTGCATCGGTTCCACGCTGCAGGTGCCTGCGTCGGCCGAATTCGTGCTCGAAGGCCACCTCGTCCCCGGCGAAACCAGCCCGGAGGGCCCGTTCGGAGACCATACCGGCTACTATAACGAGGTCGAACACTTCCCGGTCTTTACGATCGAGCGTATCACCCACAGAAACGACCCGATCTACCACAGTACTTACACCGGCCGTCCGCCGGACGAACCTTCGATCCTCGGCGTCGCGCTGAACGAGGTGTTCGTGCCGATTCTGCAGAAGCAGTTTCCGGAAATCACCGACTTCTATCTGCCGCCCGAAGGCTGCTCCTACCGTGTTGCGATCGTCAGCATGCGTAAGCAATACCCGGGACATGCCAAGCGTGTCATGCTCGGCATCTGGTCTTTCCTGCGTCAGTTCATGTATACCAAGTTCGTCATAGTCACCGACGACGATATCGACATACGTGACTGGCAGGACGTGATCTGGGCCATGAGTACGCGCATGGATCCCGGGCGTGATACGACTATCATTGAAAATACACCGATCGATTACCTGGATTTCGCTTCGCCCGTTTCCGGTCTTGGGTCGAAAATCGGCTTCGACGCCACCAACAAAACCGGTGCCGAAACCGGCAGAGAATGGGGCAGGCCGATCGTCAAATCCGCAGCGGTCACCAAGCGAATCGACGAAATCTGGGACCAGCTGGGGATAAAATAAACGCAACGCTGTTCCTGTGTCAAAACACTGGTTGACGGATGGCTATGAATCACACGGACTCTTTTGTAAAATGATTTCACAGTCATCATAACGTCGGGAGCAGAGGATGAGGCGTATCTTGGTCATGAATGCGAAGGGGGGCAGCGGCAAAAGCA